>JAEZJL010000481.1 GCA_023415815.1 Bacillota bacterium
GTCGAGTATGCTGTCCGCATGCGCGGGATCACCGGCGACCGCCGCGATTCCCACAACGATTGTCTGATGCGTATCCTGCTCGTCCACTTCGGCGGCCGATACATTAAATTTGTTTCTGAGCCTGGACAGCAGGCTTTTGACCTCTGTACGCTTTTCCTTCAGGGAATGTACCCATGGGGCGTGCAGCCTCACGGTAAGTGTTGCTACGAGCATCCTTTCAGCCTCCTTTGAGCGCACAAGCACTGCCAGAATATGCGCAAAAGTTTTCCTTGCGGATATTCAAGCGACGGCTTCCATACGTCTGCTTCCCGAAATTTTATTATGGCATAAACGGCGTAAACCGGTTTTTTCCAGGTGCGTCGCATTGTCGCTGGTATTATCCGGGCAAACAGAAAACGCAAGCAGTCCCGTAAAAATATTCTGCCGCTTTATATAAGACATTGTTTATCAGCGCATTGTTCCATTAATCAAGAATGCTGTCAGTTTTTTCTGCAAGTTTATAGAACAGGTTTTTTGAAAATTATATATATGTAAATCAAAAAATGGAGGTGTTATTATGTATGCAGGCTTCTGGAGGCGCTTTATCGCATATCTGATCGATTATGCGCTTCTGACGATAGTTATCTATATTCTGGCGATGATACTCGGTATGACCGCGGGTATCGGCAGTGTGGCCGCAGAAACGGACGAGACCGGAATTCTGGCGCTCGCATCGGTTTTCGGCGGTTTTTTCCTGATGCTGTTCATACTTCTCCCATGGCTCTATTATTCTCTGCTGGAGAGCTCGGCAAAGCAGGGGACGCTCGGGAAAATGGCCCTGGGGCTCAGGGTCGTGGACTATGAGGGCAGGAGGATATCTTTCGGCAGGGCGACCGGCAGATACTTTGCCAAGATTATTTCAGGCCTGATCTTATTGATAGGCTATATCATGGCGGGCTTTACGGCAAAAAAGCAGGCGCTCCACGATATAATGGCTTCCACGCTTGTGGTAATGGGCGGTTCCACGCAGGAAAGCGGCGACGCCTTCAGGTAAAAACAAATTCAGCCTTATCTGCATATGATTGCCGGTAGCTCCATATCCTAAATATGGTTTTGATTTCCAGCAAAGCACTCTTTATGGAGGTACCGGCAATGAAGAAAATTTATGCCATAATTACCGCATTCGCGATTCTGCTGCTCCTGCCGGCTTTTGTCTCTGCAGCCGGCCGGCCTGTCGAAATGCCCGATGTCAAATTCAAGGTGAACAACCGGCTTGTGAAGCTCACGGATGTCCCGCTCGGAATAGACGGCAGTATGCTGCTGCCATTGAGGGACGTCCTTGTAAGCCTGGGCGTGCCCGACGATAATGAACACATTAAGTGGGACGGAAAAGATAAAAGCGTAACCGTCATCAGCGACGGAGATACCATATATCTCAAGCTGGGCAGTAAAACCGCAAGGATAAACGGCGCCGATGCCGCCCTTGAAGCCGCCCCGTTTACTTATGAGCGCAACGGGAAGGTGTATATTCCCGTGAAGTTCATTTCAAATGCCGCAGGCAAGGAGGTTGTCTGGGACGGAGGTACAAGGACCGTATTGATAAGGGATCGGGACAAATATGCTGAAATGAAGTCCGTCCTGGACAAGGTCGACGGGGCAATGAAAGGTATTGAAAAAGTCAGGCTGCAGTCAAAAATGAAGCTGAATATCGCCGGGAAGGGCGCAAATATAAATCTGGACGTAAGCCTGAAGGAGGAGCTTGACCGAAAGAAAGGCCTGCTTTACTCCGTAACCGAAGTGCCGCTTTTCGGCGGCAATGTCTCTCTTTACGCCTTTTACAGGGATAATACCGCATACATAAAGAAGTCCACGAAGGGCGGGTGGGGAAAAAGCCTTATGACAGCCGACGCATTTGAAGCCCTGCTTTCGGAAGACGTCAGCCTTACATCCGTAAACGGACTGGAGGTGATGGCGGCCTCCCTGGACAGGCGGGAGGGCGGTGTCAAAGGAGAATACCTCCTCGCCGGAAGCCTGTATCCGGCAAAGCTTGCCGCCAAATTTGGGCAAAACGCGGGAATCACGAATCTCTCGCCTGAAAGCTGCATTCTTGAGGTAATCATCGACGGGACGACGAATCTCGTCAAAGGGATACATGCCGAATTCGGAGGGAAGGCCGGGCCTGCAAATTCCAGATCCTCCGTAAAGGCTGTCCTGGACGTTGAATATTCGGACTATAACGGCGCATTTGAAATCAAGGCTCCCCCGGATTTGCCGGCTTAGCCGGGAATCTGGGAGAGCTTCAGATTTGAGGGACACTTCTCCGTCAATTCATTTGTTTTGAAGAAGTGTCCCCCGCGCCCCTTTTTGTTTTCCAATCAATCCTTAAGCAACCACTTCAGGGCCTCCTGCTCCGTGGCAAACATCGGATCAGGAAATCCTCTTGTTTTTCGTCGAATATGCACGAAAATGCCATGTGAATTCTTGCTAAAACCTTCTCCTGGCTGTATAATCAATTTCTAGAAAACAATTCGTTGTTTGGGCCGACGACGTAAATCAGGAGCAAAAAGATGAGTGACAAGCTTTCTGTGAAGGAAATCATATTTAAATGCGCTTGTGATATTTTCAGTGAAAAGGGCTTCCTTGACAGTACCGTAAAAGATATAACGGAAAAAGCCGATGTCAATGTAGCTGCGATAACCTACTATTTCGGTTCAAAGGAAAATCTGATAGATATGGTGGTAGAAAGATATCTTGACAAATTGTACGGCCTGTTTATAATACTTGAGAACAGACACGCTTCTCCGATACAGCGTTTAAGGACATATTCGGACAGCTTTATGAATATGGTAAATTCCAATATTTACAAAAACCTGGTTGTCCAGGCCATTAGAGCGGAAAGAATGATAGAGGAAATTACCGGATTAATTGAGGCGCATGCCCATGTATACAAAAATATTATTAAAGAAATAACAGGAATCGAGGATGAACACACCCTTAACTTAAAAACCGAGTTATATGCATCCGCCATAACTTATCCGATGCTTCTCAACAGGTATACCGCACAGGTAATACATCTCGATTTCAGCCGGCCGGATATAAGAGAGCAATATATCGACATGCTTTTAACTAACCTTTTCTCATGCCGATAGAATTGTTATTTAATTAACAATATGTTATACTGTAATTAATGCAATAAAGAAGATGACAGCGTGTGCTTTTGCCTATATATCAATAAAGTACTATAAAGGGGCAGGTTGAAGATGAGAATAGAAGAAATAATAAAGGTTTTGGATGCGGAGCTGCTCACAGGAGAGGAATATCTGGATATGGATATTAAATCCGCATGCGGTTCGGACCTGATGAGCGACGTAATGGCCTATGTAAAGGAAAATGTACTGCTGCTCACGGGCCTTGTAAATCCTCAGGTTATTAGGACCGCCGAAATGATGGATATAAAGGCGGTCATATTCGTGAGAGGGAAGAATCCGGGACAGGCGGTCACCGAGCTTGCCAGGGACAGGAAAATAGTCGTGATGGCTGCGAAGGATCCCATGTTCATAGCCTGCGGCAAGCTATACAACGCCGGGCTTACCGGAAGCGGTGTCTGGGATTGAGCGGCGGTATGATAAGACTGCATTACGATATTCCGGCCGATGATTTTACCTGCGCGGGCGAGGCTTCAAGCGAAGTGAAGAAGAAGCTGAGCCAGCTCGGGATAAGCCCCGTACTGGTGAAAAAGACCGCCATTTCCATGTATGAGGCCGAGATCAACGCCGTCATACATGCAAGCGGAGGAGCCGCCGACATAGAGATAGACAGCGGGAAGATCGTCGTCAGGATCAGTGACAAGGGCCCCGGAATCCCGGATGTGGGGCTGGCCATGCAGGAGGGCTGGTCCACTGCGCCGGACAATATAAGAGAGCTTGGCTTCGGAGCAGGAATGGGACTTCCCAATATGAAGAGATATTCCGACAGGCTCGACATAGAGACCGAGGTCGGAAAGGGAACGACCGTGATTATCACGGTATATCTGGACATGGCTTGAACGGGGGGATTAGTCAATGAAGACATATTTTCATTCAGTTACCTTGGATGAAGAAAAGTGCAGGGGCTGTACCAACTGCATAAAGAGATGCCCGACTGAAGCTATAAGAGTTCGTAAAAGCAAGGCAAGGATTATAAACGAGAGATGCATCGACTGCGGAGAATGCATAAGGGTATGTCCGTACCATGCCAAGAAAGCTATAACGGACCCGTTTGACATGATATATGCATATAAATACAGGATAGCCATACCCGCTCCAACCCTATACGGGCAGTTCAAGCCCGAGTACTCGCGGAACCGCCTCCTGGACGCCTTGAAGCTGATAGGCTTCAACGACGTTTACGAGGTCGCCAGGGCTGCGGAGTATGTCACCGACGCCACAAAGAAGCTGCTGATGAGGGGAGATTCAAAAAAACCACTCATATCCTCGGCATGTCCTGCCGCGGTCAGGCTGATACAGGTAAGGTTTCCCAACCTGATCGGCAATTTGGTGAAGCTTGAATCGCCCATGGAGGTCGCCGCAAAGGTGGCAAAGCGCAAGGCCTCCGCCACGCTTGGCATTCCGGCGGAGGATATCGGCGTGTTTTTTATTACGCCGTGCGCCGCAAAGGTGACCAGCGTAAAGGCGCCCTATGAAAGTGAAAGCTCCTTCGTAAACGGAGTTATTTCCATAAAGGATATATATATCAGAATGCTGTCCGCGCTGGAGCGGGCAGGCGAATACGGCACGCCGCCCCAGGCGGGCTTCGAGGGCATCCGGTGGGCGAGCTCCGGAGGCGAGGGGCTTGCGCTCGGCACCGACCGGTTCCTTGCCGTAGACGGGATACACAATGTAATCACCATACTGGAGGCCATCGAAAACGACAAGCTGGAGGACGTGGAATTCATCGAAGCGCTGGCCTGTACGGGAGGGTGCCTGGGAGGCCCCCTCACGGTCGAAAACCTCTATGTCGCAAAGACCAGGCTGAAAAAGCACATGGATGTGGCAAAGACGGGGAGCTTTGCGGGCGCTTCCCAGGAGGAGTTCGACGATGATCTGGTATGGACAGGCAGTATAGAGCATACGCCGGTCATGAAGCTGGACGAGGACTTTTCAAAGGCAATGAAGAAGCTCGAGGAGCTTGAGAAGATAAACGACGAGCTGCCGGGGCTGGATTGCGGCGCGTGCGGAGCGCCGAGCTGCCGGGCTCTTGCGGAGGATATCGTCAGGGGCATCGCCAACGAGACCGATTGTATTTTCAAGCTCAGGGAGAGGGTCAGAGACCTGGCGGCTCAGATGATGGAGCTGGAGGCCAAAATACCTCCGGTGATGGACAAGGATACGACGGAACGCAAATAGACAGCGGAGGCAATAAATATGAATGCTGGTGAGCTTGCTCAGAAACTCAATGCGAGGATAGTGACCGGGGAAGCCGGTGTCGGCAGGGAAGTCTCGGGTGTTTATGCCTGCGACCTGCTCAGCCGGGTCATGTCCCATGCGGCAAAAGGGGATGCCTGGGTTACGGTGCACACACATATAAATGAGGTTGCCGTAGCTTTGCTGGCAGAGAT
>JAEZJL010000045.1 GCA_023415815.1 Bacillota bacterium
ATTTCTGGACATCTCGCAGCTTATGAAGAATGCATTCATATCCACAAGAAATACGATTCTTTTCACGGATTACCTCGAATCAGATATCTCTATCCTTCATATAGAAAAACGTTTTAAACGGGGTAAAATGATACCTGTTTGCCATTATGATCTGCTCCGTGCTGCCCACAAACAGAATCCCCTCCCCCTTCAGCGACTTGTTGAACTGGGTATAAATCTGTGTTTTGGCCTCCTCGGTAAAATATATGAGCACATTCCTGCACACGATAAGGTCACAGGCTTCGGGAAAGGGATCCTTCAGCATATTGTGCTGTGAAAATTCAACCTGGCTTTTAACCTCATCCTTTATTGTGTACATATTCCCACTGTTCGTAAAATATTTGGACAGATAAGCGTGAGGGAGCTTCTCGAGGCTTTTTTCGGTGTATATGCCCGCTTTTGCCTTTCTAAGGGCTTCCTTGTCAATGTCTGTCGCAATGATGCGTATATCCCTGAGCGGTATGTATTCGTTCAGTACCATTACCAGCGTATAGGGCTCATCGCCCGTAGAGCAGGCGGCGCTCCATATCTTAAGCCTTTTGGAATGCTTCAGCAGCATCGGGAAGACGTCTTTATGCAGGACCTCCCACTGGTCGGGGTTTCTGTAAAACTCAGAAACATTTATTGTAAGGTAATTGATGAATTCGTTGAACAGCACGGTATTTTGCTTGAGCACCCTGACATAGTCCTCGTACAGCTCGTAGCCGTTCTTTTTTATGAGGGAATCTATCCTCCTCTTCATCTGCTTTTCCTTGTAAAAGGTGAGGTTGATACCGCTCAGCTTGTATACCTCCACCTTGAAGCCCTCGTAATCCATAGTCATTTTCTCCCCTTAAAAAGCTTTTGTATCAGTGCCTTGAAAAAACATTTTGGATTCGGACCGGGATTTTCCAATAAAATCATTTTATCACATTGTCAGGCTAAAAGACAGGGTGAAAAAAGGAGCCCTTCGGCTCCTTTTCATTCATAGTCCGTATCAGGGTTTTATTCTTCCTTTTCGCCGCCTAATTCTCCCAGTCCATTCAGGGCATCGCCTATCGTATTGGTAAGCTCCTCCTTATGCTCGGATGGGGCTTCCTCCGCTGCGGCTTCCTGCTCTCCCTTCGAGGGCTTTTCTTCAGGCTTTGCCTCGGTCACAGGCTGAACGGGGTCTATAGGATTGACCTCTTTTATGCTGAGGCTTATCTTTTTGGTTTCCGTGTTGACCTCGATAACCTTTGCTTCTATTTCACGTCCTATTTCCAGAACGTCGCCGGGCTTGGCTATCCTGAAATTCGATATCTGGGAGATATGCACAAGTCCGTCTATCCCCTTCTCGAGCTCGATGAAAGCGCCGAACGGCACCAGACGGACGACCTTGCCCTTTACAATCTCGCCGACCTTGTATTTCTCGGCCGCCTTGAACCACGGGTTGTCCTCGCTTTTTCTGAAGCCCAGCGAAATCCTCTTCTTTTCCCTGTCAAAATCCAATACCGTAACCTCAACCTTTTCACCGACCTTGAGCACCTCCGAAGGATGCTTTACCTTGGTCCATGAAAGCTCGGAGACGTGTACCAGTCCGTCAACGCCGCCTATATCCACAAACGCGCCGAAATCCATAAGGCTTTTCACAACGCCCTCATACTTTTTGCCAACCTCCACGGAGCCCCAGAAATCATTGCCGGAGCGCTCGCGTTCCTCGATCAGAATGACTCTCTGCGATCCGACGATCTTTCTTTTCTGTTTATTCAGCTCTATTATCCTTACGGTGACGGTCTGCCTCATGTACTCGTTGAGGTCCTTCACATACCTGTCGGATACCTGAGAGGCGGGTATGAATATCCTGACTCCGTTTGCGCTTGCGATGAGTCCGCCGTTTGTTATCTCCACGACCTTTGCGGTAACCGGCGTCTTGTTTTCGTAGGCCTCCTCAACGAAGCCATAGCTTTTCATCGCGTCGACCTTTTTCTTGGAAAGCATGACATTGCCTTCCCCGTCGTTTACCCTGATGACGAACACTTCGATTTCATCTCCGGTCTTCAGGCTTGTCTCAGGCTTGAAATCAGGGTCGTCCGTATACTCGCCCACATTGATGATTCCGTCGGACTTATAGCCCAGGTCCACATAAATTTCGGCGTTGTTGAAGCCGATAATCCTGCCTTTGACGACTTCACCGCTTTGGAGAGTCACCATTGAACTCTCGAAGGCTTCCTTGAAGCTCAGCTCATTCTCCTGTTTATTTAATTCTTCCATTTTCTCTATAACCTCCTTGATTATCCGATCCGGTGTAGATGCCCCGGCAGTTATGCCGAGTATTTTTGTTTTCTCTATATCTATCGGCGGCAAATCACCGAACGTCTCGATAATATAAGTCTCGGGGCAGTGCTTTTTGCATATCGCATAAAGCTTCTGCGTATTGGAGCTGCTTCTGCTCCCTATCACCAGCATGACGTCCGAGGCTTTTGCAAGCATTCCGGCTTCATTCTGGCGGTCACTTGTCGCATTACATATTGTATCAAATTTTATGAGGTTTTTACATTTTTCCTTCAGCGCTTCATATATTTTTTCGAAATTTTCCTTTATAAGGGTGGTTTGTGCCACCAGGCAGCAGTCTCCCTCGAGCTGCGGTATTTCCTTTACATCTTCCGGCGAATTTACGATATACGCCGAATTCCCGCACCAGCCGTTTATGCCCTTCACCTCCGGATGATCCCTGTCCCCGGCGATGATGATCCGGCAGCCTTCCTTATATTTCCGGCTGACGAGATCGTGTATTTTTTTTACATATACACAGGTCGTATCAACCACTTCAAGATTTTTCTCACTCAGTCTGCAATATATATCGGGTGTCACACCATGGGCCCTTATAACAACTTTACCTTCTCCCGATATCCCGTCTATATCGGATATGACCTCGACCCCCCTGGATTTGAGGTCGTTTATCACCTGCTCGTTGTGAATGATCGGTCCGAGGGTATAAATCCTGGAAGAGTCTTTTCCCAGTAAATTATATACCATATCAACCGCCTTGTTAACACCGAAACAAAAACCGGCCGATTGTGCAACCAATATTTTCATCTGCTTTCCTCCAGCAGGGCGTATATCCTTTTTACAATTTCACGGCTTATCTCGGAAAGCTCTTCACCGGTATATTTTTTGTTGCTTTCAACCTTGAAGGGGTCTCCGTATATCACCTTCATACGGCTGAACAGCTTGTAGCTTCCCTGAACCGCCGCCGGTATGATGTATGCTCCGGAATTGGCCGCCAGCATTGCCGCGCCGGATTTTATACGCGCGGTGTTCACATTCGCGGCGTTGATCCTTGTCCCGTGAGGGAAAATCCCGATAATTTTTCCTTCCTCAAGCAGCCTGTATGCCGTTTTAATCGAACTGACGTCGCCCGTCCCCCTCTTAACCGGGAACGCGCCGAGCTGCCGGAATATCCATGCCGCAACCGGGTTCCTGAACAGCTCCTCCTTGGCCATCCAGCAAATCCAGCGTTTCAGCCTGTAGCCCAGAAAGAACATGTCCAATATCGTATTATGGTTGGCACAGAGTATGGCCGAACCGGTCTCGGGTATCTTTTCGCGATTTACCAGCTCCACCCTGTAAAAGAGACCGAAAACCACCTTTGTTACTATAACAGCAAATTTCTTCATCGCTCACACCAATGCCTGTCGGTATTTTGTCTGCCCTTTATTGAGCAAGGTCGGGCCTCAGCGCCCTGGCTTCCTTCAAAAATATATGCCTGAGCTCGCTGTTTTTCTTATCGGAATTTATGTGCATCAAAACCCTTACGCATTTTTTCAGGCTCCCAGGCACATCAATTTCCCTTGTGCACATAAGCGCGGCGGAGGTCCAACCCAACTGCCGCGCCGCAGCCGCCGGGAATGCCGCGTTCAAATCCTCCGTGACGGAAAATATCACGCTGATTATATCCTCAATATCCAGATTATTCTCGTCAACAATTTTTTGCAACAAAGCCCCGGTTTCGGCAATGATCCTTTCCGCATCATTCTCCTCGACCGTAGTAGCTCCCCTTAATGCTCTTACCATATACCAGATGCCTTTCTACCGTTCTGCCATATTAAACTACCCTATGTCCCAGTCCTATCGAAACATCATTCAGATGAAGCAGCCCTATCCCGAAGAAAATGGCTACGCTGATGTGATCCTTGAATCTTGCTATGCCTATTTTCCCGCCGACATTCAAGCCCATAGCCTTAGGCGTGATCTGCGAAAGGGCTTCGTGCGTTGCGCCTGCCACGGCTCCCTCCTCCGCATGGCTGTCGTGTATGACGCCCTCGCGCTTGGAAGAAACCACCGCTCTCTCTATGATTTTCATCACGGATGTGATAAATTCGCCTCCGTAATCTACGGCAGCCGTCAATATGCCGTTTTTGGCGAATTCTGCCTGGAGCTGCTTTTCATCATGCCTGTCCGAAGTCAATGCAATTTTAACAGCCGCCGCGGCAATGTCCCTGCTTCCATACTCTCTGGTACTTTCAGACATAATCGAAAAACCTCGCCGTAACTATTAATAATTTTCACAGGAAAACACCATACATATTATAACGGAATATGGCGAATTGCACAACAGGAATGTTAACGCGAAGGTACCCTGACTTTCATAAGCTTCAGCACCCCGCCTTCCACCAGGTAGCTCCTGCCGAGGCATTCCTGATCCAGGTTGCCGCTCATGGCCGACACTCTGACTCCTATGCTGCCCGCCGCTTCACTGGCGTCTATCTCGACCACATCGCCCTCTATAACGTTTATTATTACGCTGTAGCTCTCAAAAACCGCCCTCTCCTTACCGTTTACAAGGATCCTGACTGCCGGATTGCTTTCGGCGTCCTCGAGCCTTATTTCCATGGAGCCTTCATTATAGAGGTATTCCTCGGCTCCCAGGGGCGTGCCCTCCAGACCCTGCTCAACCGTCATCGCCGAGCGGAAGGCCGGATTCAGCAAAGCCGCCTGGACTCCCAGCAATATGACGAATACGGCCAGAAAAGCGTTGAATAGGAATCTTTCGAGAGTCAACGGCCTATGGATCCTGTGTTTTTTATTCCTGTCGCTGTAGCCAAAATACAAAACTTTCATTCTTTCAAGCTCCGCCGCAGCCTGCGGCCACAATTTTTAATTTATATATTTTATGCTTTCCGGCGGTTAAAAATTCATTTCAGCAGCTCATTCCCGCCAGGCAGCCCGTTGAAAAGGCAATGGTAAGGTTGAAGCCTCCGGTATAGGCGTCAACGTCTATCACCTCTCCCGCAAAAAAGAGTCCCCCGACCAGCTTTGACTCCATTGTAGAAGGGTTGATTTCGTCCGTGCACACCCCTCCAGCCGTTACGATAGCTTCGGAGATAGGTCTTGAGCCAGTTATGGTGAGCTCAAGCCCCTTCAGAAGTGCGACCAGCCTGCGCCTTTCTTCTTTTGTTATCTGATTAACCGGCTTTTCGGCGGGTATGGAGCTCAATTCCACAATGACCGGAATCAGCTTCTGCGGTAAAAGCTCGTCCAGGCCGTTTCGGAACCGCTTCCTCGAATATTTCTCAAAGTCCCTCTGTATCCGGGCGTCCAGAGTATCCTCCGCAAGCGCCGGCTTCAGGTCTATAACCAGCTTTACATCCCTGTAATTGTAATCCAGTATGTGCCGGCTGGCGCTCAGAATCACCGGCCCGGAAACGCCGAAATGGGTGAACAGCATCTCTCCGAAGTCGGAGAATACCTTTTTGCCGCTCCTGTTCAATACGGTAACCGCAACATTCCTGAGCGAAAGGCCCTGCAGCGCAGGAACCCAGTCCTCGCCCGCCAGGAGCGGCACAAGGGAGGGCCTGAGCGGCTTGATCGAATGTCCGAGCCTCCGGGCCAGCTCATACCCGTCGCCGGTCGAGCCGGTGCCGGGATAGGAGGAGCCGCCCGTGGCAATGATCAGCGAGGCGCATTCGAGGACCTTGCCATCGCTAAGGACAGCGCCCCTGACTTTGCCCCCGGAGGTCAATATTTCCTTTACCGGAGATTTAAGCATTATTCTGGCGCCCTTCCCGGCCGCATACCGGTAAAGCACGTCAACGACGTCTTTTGCCGAGTCCGAGGTCGGAAAGACCCTTCCGCCGCGCTCCACCTTTGTTTCCAGGCCGCCGGCGTTCAGAAAATCGACGAGGTCGCTGTTGGAAAAATTATAAAAGGCGGAGTATAAAAAATTCCCGTTGCCGGGAATATTTTCTATCAGCCCTTCGATATCCGTATTGTTGGTTATGTTGCACCGGCCTTTTCCCGATATGAGGAGCTTTTTGCCCACCCTGTCGTTCTTCTCGGCCAGCAGCACCTCCAGTCCTCTTTCAGCCGCTTTGCCGGCAGCCATCAGGCCCGCGGCCCCGGCCCCGGCTATAATTACCCTTCTCATATGTCTCCTTAATAATCGACCTTTCTGTACGGTTCGATATTGTCGTATTTCTCATAGACCTGGTATTCGTCCCAGATGGTTTCGAGCCTCTCAAAGGTATTGTAGACACTTTCCTTTTTCCTCATACCTATTGCCACTATAAGCGCGTTTATCACGCTAAGGGGCGCGACAAGCGAATCCACAAAGGACGCCATGTCGCTTCTTGCCGTTATACAGTGGTCGGCGCAGTCGGCCAGCGGCGATTCGCTGCTGTCGGTCACGGCTACCACGGTAGCGCCCTGGCTCTTGACGAACTGCATGGCCTTGATGGTCCGCTTCGAATACCTTGGAAAGCTTATGCCGATGACAACATCGCCCTCGCCCGCCCTGAGTATCTGCTCGAACATTTCGCTGACGCTCGTGGTGTGGACCAGCCTGACATTATCAAATATCAGGTTGAAATAGAAGCCCAGGAAGCTTGCCAGCGGCGCAGAACTCCTGACGCCGAGGATATATATTTTTTTTGCGTTCAGTATCGATTCCACGATCGCGTTAAAGCCCGCGAGGTCGATTTCCTCAAGCGTAAGCTTTATCTTTTCCATGTCCGACTGGAGGACGCTCCTGAGGATGTTTTCCTCGTTGATCCTGTTCGTGGATACCTCGATCCTCTGTACTGCCGTCAGCTTGCTCTTTATAAGCTCCTGCAACACCTTCTGCAGCTTCGGATAGCCGTCATACCCGAGCTCTATTGCAAAGCGCACCACCGTGGACTCACTGACTCCGACCACCTCGCCGAGCCTTGCCGCCGTCATAAAAGCGGCCTTCTCATAATGGTTCACAATGTAGTTTGCAATAAGCTTCTGTCCCTTGCTCATATCGGGCAGTGCCTGTTGAATCCTTTTTATCATATCATGGGTTTTGCTTTCCATCAGCCGCCCTCCTCATCCATGTGTATAACTGATTAGAATTATTTTTGCAGCTTATATAATTAATATTACAATTTTGCAGGATAAAAATCAAGAGGCTGCATTTTTGTAAAATGTATTTTATAGCCCGAAAAATCACAACATATTCCCATATGATTGCGCGGAATCAAGGAGACAGGCCATGTTGCAGATAGACGACGCGGGCAGCGGCAGCTTTGTCGGGGGCACCTGCATAGGCATTTACAGGCCCGAGACGAACGATTACTATTTCGATATCATACCGGTTGAGCTTTACAGCCGTGAATGCTTTAAAAAGAAATTCTACCTTGACGAGGTGGTCAAAATCATCTCAGAAGGCATAAAGTCCTTCGGCATAGCAAAAGGCGAGACCGTCGAAATCTGCAGGGGCTACATGTTCGAAAGGCTCAAACAGTGGCTCGACAGCGGGGGCTATGCCTGGTACTGCACGCAGATCACAGGGCGGGCGCAGGAGGTAGTCGAAAAAAATTTTGAGCTTTACACCCAGAGACTCGGGCTTCCCGAGAGGTACATAAAATACACCCGGTACCCCTTTCATTTTCATAAGCTGCTGAGATGGGTCTATGCCGACTATGAAAACAGGATAAAGCTCTGCAAGGTGGGCTGGAAATGCTGGCAAAGACTCGAAGGCATAGAACCCGAAACCGCATGGGGATCTATGCAGGTAAGCGGACTCTCCTGTCTCAAATGCGGCAGGCCGATAAAGCAGGGCAGCGACATCAAAATTCTCAAGTACACCAGCAACAGGGAAAACTATGTAATAATGCACGCGAAATGCTGACGGCCGCCCTGCCTTTAACTATTACTGAATGGAGTATCCGCCGTCGATGACGAGGTTGGCGCCCGTCATAAGGCTCGAGGCGTCGCTTGCAAGGTAAAGAGCGGCAGCTGCAACCTCTTCGGGGTAACCGAAGCGCCCCGCCGGTATTTTTTTCTTCATGGCCTCGCCTACCTCGCCCGCCCAGGCTTTTTTCCCCAGCTCTGTCAGAATAACGGTTGGCGATATTGCGTTTACATTTATGTTATACTCGGCCCACTCCAATGCCAGCACCTTTGTCATACCGATGATGGCGGCCTTGCTTGAGCAATATGCGACATGCTTGTCAAGGGCGATTACCCCGGCCTGGGAGGCGATATTCACTATCTTGCCGCCCTTATTCCGTATCATCTCGGCTCCTACCCTCTTCGACAGCATGAACGGCACCTTAAGATTTATTTCCATGGTCTTATCCCAGTATTCCTCGGGCAGCTTCTCGGCATCCTCAAGCAGCACTATTCCGGCACAGTTTACAAGAATGTCTATCGCGCCAAATTTCTTGACGCTTTTCTCGACCGCCATGTCGATACTGCCCTTCGCAGTCAGGTCGGCCACGATAGGCAGGACCTCGACGCCGAATTTTGAGAAGGCTTCCGCCGCTTCGTAAAGCTTGTCGGAGAGATCGACCGCGATAATGTTCGCGCCCTTTTCGGCATACAGCTCTGCTATCGCCTTGCCTATACCGCTCGCAGCCCCCGTAATCATTGCCGTCCTGCCTGTAAGCTCGAGGTTCTTGCTAAATCCCTTGTATTCCACAAATATCACTCCTTGTTATGTTTTGTACTGAATTCACTGAGTCTTTCAGGATTTAACCCAAATATTATGTTAACACAAATCCCGGCCGTATGCATGTTTTTTTAAGGGTTATTTCCCGCCGTTATGGAGGCCGATAAGTATCTAATTATCGTTATATATTTTACAATTCGGGAAAATCCATGTATAGTAAACTCATAAAGTCCTGTGAATAAACAAGTTGCATATGCACACTTTTGAAAGGATTGACTGCTATGAACATAATGGAAGCGATTGAGAGCAGACGTAGCATCCGTATATTCCTTGGCAGGGAAATTGAGAAGGAGAAGCTGGATAAGGTAGCGGAGGCGTTCAGGCTTGCTCCCTCGGCCCGCAATCTTCAGAACTGGAAGCTGCTGATTATACAGGATCCTCATAAAAGGGAGCTGGTACGTCGAGCGGCTCTGGGAGAACCCGCAATGCTTGCCGAGGCTCCGGTGATTCTGGCCGCCATAGGCAGCAGCCAGGGTGTGATGACCAACGGACACCGGGTAGACAGTATCGATCTGTCCATTGCCATGTCGTTTTGCGTACTGGAGGCCTGGGAGCAGGGCCTGGGCACCTGCTGGATGGCGAGCTACCGGGAGGAAGACCTCCGGAAAGCCCTTGACCTTGGAGAGGATGAAAGCATCGCGGTGATCACTCCGCTGGGATATCCCGCCGAAGCACCGGATGCCAGGCCCCGCAAACGGGCGGATGAAGTTGTGAAATATTTATAGGCTCAGGCGGCTATATGCAGATGCAGATCACAGAACAGGAGGTAACATATTAATGATTAATGTATTGGTTTTATGCGATGACCACTGGCACCCGTCCGAGATAATTGAGCTGGGTATAAAACCGCTCGAGGGGGACGAATTCCATTTCGATTTCGTAAAAGCGGCAAAAGACATTCTGACGCCGGAGAGGATTTCCCTGTACCCTGTTATCGTCTGCTGCAAGGGCAACAATGTCACGTCGGCCAACACGGCTCCCTGGTTTGAGGAAGGAGTGACCGAGGTGTGTCCGAGGGAATTTGAAGAATACGTAAGGCAGGGCGGCGGATTTCTTTCCGTCCACTCAGGGAACACCTCAAAGGAGGGAGACGCGTATACCGCCTTTATCGGCAACTTTTTTGCAGGCCATCCGCCCCGCTGCGGGGTTGACATAAAAATAACCGGTTCGCATCCGATTACAAACGGCGTTTCGGATTTTCACATCAGGGATGAGCATTATAATATTACCGTCACCGCAAAGGATGCTCTGGAATTGTTCAAAACAAGCTCGGAGACAGGCGGCGAGCAGGTCGGTGGATATGTGCGCGAATTGGGCAAAGGCCGGATATGCGTACTTACGCCCGGCCATACCGTCGATGTGTGGTATGACAAGAATTACCAGACCATATTTGCGAACGCCATCCGCTGGTGTTCGACGAGGATTGATGAATAGATTTGTTATAATATGGGCAATTTGACGGGACGCCAAATAAAAAATCACGGAGACTCGATGTCCCCGTGGTTTTTATTTTGATGAAATAGGTTATAAATTCCATTGTTTGACACTTCATTTAGTTACACCCGCATGATTGGCTAACCGCTTATACCGGATGCACCCTGTCCTTGAAATCGACGAGGCCGCTGTCGATTTTGTACTTCTGCGCCTGACGGTATTTGAAGAAGTTTTCGGCGACCTGCGGGAACAGTGCATAGGAGAGCACATCCTCGTCCTGCTCCATATATTCCTTTATCTGCCCTCTTATGTTTTCAAGCTCGGGAGCAAGCAAATCCGCTGGCCTGCAGGTTATCTGCTCCTCGTCGCCGAGGATTTTTTTCCTTATCTCCTCCGGTATCGGAGCCGGGGTCTTTCCGTACTCGCCCTTTACAAGCGCCCTGGATTCCTTTGGCACCATTTTGTAGCGCTCGCCGGAAATCACATTCATTACCGCCTGCGTGCCCACTATCTGGCTGGTAGGCGTTACAAGAGGCGGGTAGCCGAAGTCCGCCCTGACCCTGGGCACTTCCTTCAGCACTTCTTCATATTTGTCCGACTTGCCTGCCTGCTTGAGCTGCGAAACAAGATTGGAAAGCATGCCTCCCGGAACCTGGTAAATAAGGGCGTTTACGTCCACGCCCATCACCTTTACGTCGAGCAGCCCGCTCTCCACATACTTTTCCTTTATCGGCCTGAAATACTCGGCTATTTCGCTCAGGAGCGGCAGATCAAGCCCCGTATCGAACTGCGTATCCTTCAGGGTCGCCACCAGGGGCTCTGTGGGCGGCTGCGAGGTACCCATCGCCATGGGCGAAATGGAGCAGTCCACAATATCGGCTCCGGCTTCGATGGCCTTCATATAGGTCATGGAAGCAACTCCGCTTGTATAATGGGTATGGATTTGTATCGGTACCTTTATAAATTCCTTCAGCGCTTTCACAAGGTCATAAGCCTGGTATGGCAGCAGAAGGCCGGCCATGTCCTTTATGCATATGGAATCGGCGCCCATCTCCACCAGCATTTTTGAATCCTTGACGAAATGCTCCATGCTGTGCACGGGACTTATGGTGTAGCTCACGGTGCCCTGTGCGTGTCCGCCTTCCTTTTTGCAGGCTTTTATGGCTGTTTCTATGTTCCTGACGTCGTTGAGCGCGTCGAATATCCTGATGATGTCTATGCCGTTGGCGATGGATTTCTTTACGAAATATTCAACCACATCGTCGGCATAATTCTTGTATGCGAGGAGGTTCTGCCCTCTCAGCAGCATCTGGAGCTTGGTGTTTTTGACCTGCTTCCTTATCTTCCTGAGCCTTTCCCAGGGATCCTCGTTGAGGAATCGCAGGCATGAATCGAAGGTTGCTCCGCCCCAGCATTCGAGGGAGGCGTAGCCTACCCTGTCCAGCTTCTCAAGTATGGGCAGCATGTCGTCGGTTTTCATTCTTGTCGCTATGAGCGACTGATGCGCGTCTCTTAAGACGGTTTCTGTTATTTTAACCCTGGCCATAAGTCCAATCCTCCTTAATTAAGGGATACCAGCACGTCGCCGGCGTTTACGGAAGCGCCCTTTGAGACATTTACGGAAGCCACCGTCCCGTCGGAAGCCGCCACGATTTCGTTTTCCATCTTCATGGCTTCCAGTATCAGAAGGACCTGGCCCTTTTTTACCCTGTCTCCGGCATTTACGTTTACCTTTAATATTGTCCCCGGCATCGGGGCGGTAATGGTCGAAGCGCCTGCCGGTACTGCGGCGTCCTTCTTCGGCGCCGGAGCCGGGGCGGGGGCAGCCGCAGGGGCCGGAACCGCCTGGGGCGGAGCCTGTGTCTTCACTTCTGCGGAAGCGGCGGTATCTTCGGTCCTGATCTCCTCGACTTCCACTTCATATTGATTTCCGTTGACCTTTATCAAAAACTTTTTCATATCCGATATCCTCCTGTAAATTATACTTTGCCCTATGCATTAAGGTTTCTTCTCAGTCTTTCCACCCTGCCTGTCATATTCCAGACCGGTGAATTCTGGGGTATGCGTCTTATTGACCTGACCACCAGCTTATGGCCCTGTCTTGCTTCCATCTGCGAGATTGCCGCGGCAATAACCGCCAGCACCTCCCCGTTTATTTCACCCTTCATCGGCTCTCAACTCCCGTTCTCCGCTTTTAAATTTTTATTGAGCACAATCCCCGATGTCTGCTAGCAACAAATATTTCAGCACTCAACTCAACAAACTACAGCGGTATGTTTCCGTGCTTCTTCGACGGCCTGTTCTCCCTTTTGCTTGCCAGCATCTCAAGGGCGTTCACAAGCCTCGGCCTGGTAGCGGAAGGGTCTATGACATCGTCCACGTAGCCGCGCGCGGCAGCTACATACGGATTCGAGAATTTATCCCTGTATTCCTCTATCTTCTGATTTCTGGCGGCAACCGGATCCTCCGCGCCTGAAATTTCCTTGCGGAAGATGATGTTCGCGGCTCCGTCAGGCCCCATGACGGCGATCTCTGCGCTCGGCCACGCCAATACCACGTCGGCGCCCAGATGCTTGCTGTTCATTGCAATATATGCTCCGCCGTAAGCTTTACGGACGATCACGTTGATTTTCGGAACGGTGGCCTCGGAAAACGCATACAGGAGCTTGGCTCCGTGCCTTATGACGCCGCTGTATTCCTGTCCTGTGCCGGGCAGATAGCCCGCCGTATCCGTGAAGGTAATCACGGGTATGTTGAAGGCGTCGCAGAAGCGGATGAATCTAGCGCCTTTGTCGGCGGAATTCACGTCAAGCACTCCGGCCATGATCTTCGGCTGGTTTGCAATGATGCCTACGGTGCCGCCGTTCAGCCTGCCGAAGCCTATCACTATATTCTGGGCGAAATGCTTTTGTATTTCGAAGAAATCGCCGTTGTCAACCACTCTTTCTATGATGTCCTTGATATCGTAAGGCTTGTTTGCATTGTCAGGCACTATTTCGCACAGCTCCTGCGCAAGCCTGTTCAGGTCGTCGTTCGCCGTGTAGCAGGGCGGGTCAGACAGGTTGTTGTCGGGCAGGAAGCCTATCAGCCTTTTAATATCCGCTATGCACTCGGCCTCGCCTGCGCTTTTGAAATGCGCCACACCGCTTCTCGCGTTATGTACCTCTGCTCCTCCGAGCGTTTCAAAGGTGACGTCCTCGCCTGTGACCGCCTTTATTACCTGGGGGCCTGTGATAAACATATAGCTCGTTTTTTCAACCATGAAAACGAAGTCCGTTATTGCCGGGGAATAAACCGCGCCGCCCGCGCAGGGGCCCATGATGACTGAAATCTGAGGGATTACGCCGGAGGCCAGGGTGTTCCTGAAAAATATCTCGCCGTAGCCGCTCAATGCGTCAATTCCCTCTTCTATCCTTGCTCCGCCCGAATCGTTGATGCTGATGAAGGGCGCTCCCATCTTCACCGCCATGTCCATTACCTTTGTTATCTTCCTGGCGTGGGCCTCGCCGAGCGATCCGCCGATTACGGTAAAATCCTGGGAGGATACGAACACAAGCCTTCCGTCAATGTTTCCATAGCCCGTCACAACGCCGTCGCCCGGAATTTTCTTTTTTTGCATGTCGAAATCGATAGCCCTTGTCTCAACAAACGCGTCGATTTCCACAAAGGTATCGGCGTCAAAAAGCAGATTGAGCCTTTCTCTCGCCGAGAGCTTGCCGGATTCGTGCTGCTTTGCGATCTTGTCGGCTCCGCCGCCGAGCTCCAGCTTTTCTTTTTTGCTGTAAAGGTCATTAGTCTTTTCGATATTTCCCATGAGCCATCCACCTCATATCAGGTTATTTTCAATTATTATAAGATATTATTACCTGGTGCTAATTACTTTGATTATATATTATTTTTTCACTTTATGCAACATTTACCTGGAACGCCTAAAAAAGCTTCTCGATGCACACGAGTATCGGCGGGCGGTTTATCTGGTTCACGAATTCGTTCTTCATTACCGAAAATTTCCTGTGGTCGATGTGCTTAATGTATTCCATGATCCGGTCTTTTTCTTCGTAGCCGCTGTCTCCGCCGTAATATACCGCTACCGTTATTATCCCGTTAACCGTTAGAAGCTCCATAGCCTTTTCAAGCGCCTCCTCCGTGGTCTCGGCGCGGGTTCCTATGCTGTGGTTCCCGCCGGGGAGATAGCCGAGATTGAACATGACCGCCTTCACATTTCCTGGGGCATACCTGTCCATATTCTGATGCCCGTCGCATATCAGGGACACTCTGTCTTTCATTCCCGCAACGGTTAATTTTTCAAGGGTTTTATCAATGGCGGCCTGCTGAATGTCAAAGGAATACACCCTTCCGGAGGGGCCTGCAAGCTCCGCGAGGAAAAGCGTATCGCCGCCGTTGCCCGCCGTGGCGTCAATGACAGTATCCCCTTCCCCGACTGCTTTCATGATTATTTCATGCGATTGTCCCAGCGAATTCCTGAGAATGCTTTTTTCCTTTGTCCGATCCATTATGTACTCCTGTCATGCTGTCATCAGTATGACATCTCTTATAATTTTTGCCGCAAGCACGGCCGTCCTGTCCGAGGCGTCATACGGCGGCGAGACCTCCACAAGGTCGAAGCCGACCAGATTGAGCCCCCTGAAGGCATGTACCGCCTCGAGCAGCTCCCTTGAGGATATGCCTCCCGGCTCCGGCGTCCCGGTCCCGTTTGCATAGGAAGGGTCTGCGACATCGATATCCACGGTGAGATAAACAGGCCTTCCGCCTATCGAGTGAACGGCTTTCTTCAAGGGCTCCAGGACGTCAAACCTGAAAAGGTTGGTATTGTCCCGCGCAAATTCAAATTCCTCCCTGGTGCCGGAACGGATGCCGAACTGATATATATTTTTGCCTGGCATAAAATCAAGCAGCCTTCGTACAGCCGACGCATGGGAATTATTACACCCGAGATAGCCCTCCCGGAGGTCCGCATGCGCGTCAAACTGCACTACCACAAGGTCTTCGCCGTATTTGCGGAAAGCCCTGCCGATGACCGGCACGCTGATAAGATGCTCTCCGCCTATGAAAAGCGGGAATTTCCCATCGGACAATATTTCCTCCGCCGAGGCCCCAATCCGTTCAAGGCTCCGCTCCACGTTTCCAACAGGCAGATCCAGGTCTCCGCAGTCATAGAACAGCACGTCCTCCAGACTCTTATCCATATAGACACTGTACTCCTCTATCCCTGTCGAGACCTCGCGTATCTTCTGAGGCCCGAACCTCGTCCCCGGGCGGAAGCTGCAGGTATAATCCATGGGCACACCCACCAGAACACAGCCGGCCTCGCCGTATGAGCCGCAGCTTGCCATGAATTTCGTGCCGAGGGTAGACGCACCGTCTTTCAATCCCATGTTTGACCTCCCGTATCGATATTTGAGAACAATCCAATCACTTAGCGATTCTGTATTTGGCCGCCCTGTTAAAATAAATTTTGTACTGCCTGGTAATACCGGTATATGTAAAATGATACGATCGCCAAAAGCGCAACAAATAATAGGATCGACAGCAGCAGCCAGATACCGGGCGAGCTCAGCCTTTTTTGCTTTGCGCGCTGTTCTCTTGTCATCCGGTTATATTTTTCCTTCTGAAACCAATAATTGAATATGCAGAAGCACATTCCGAAAACCGCCGCAAGCCCTGCAACCAGCATACATGCTCCCCTTTACCTTATTGCCTTTACCGCCTTTATCTCGCTGTCGCTGAGGTATCTCCACTTTCCCTCTTCCAGCCCCTCCAGCTTCAACGGTCCGGTAGCGACCCGCCGGAGCTTGAGGACCCTTTTCCCGAGGGTTTCGAACATCCTCCTTACC
>JAEZJL010000082.1 GCA_023415815.1 Bacillota bacterium
GTACCAGGTAGTATGCTTATACAGTCGACGATGTCTCGCTTGATCCGGGTACAGCCCTGATTGGTGAGATTTTTTATTTGGCGTTTTTATTGCGGAAACATTTTACAATAAGCAAAACGGGTTTAATCCCTACAAATTTTGCCGCGTAAACAAGGGCGGTATGGAAAGGTCAGGGTGGTCGGATGAAAAAGCTTGAGATTATTATACAGCCCGATAAGCTGGAGGTGCTGAAGAAAATCCTGGACGACTGCGGCTGCGGCGGCATGACCATTATGGCGGTGATGGGCTGCGGCAAGCAGAAGGGAAACCTCAGTGAAATCAAAGGCCTGAAGGTCAACATCAATCTGCTTCCCAAGATCCAGGTCAATGCGGTGATCCAGAACGAAATCCTCGACAGCGTGCTTTTGCAGATAAAGGAACAGATCGCAACGGGGCATGTCGGCGACGGAAAGGTCTTCATTTATGACGTCGAGGACGCCATGCGGATACGCACCGGAGAAAGAGGCGCCAAGGTTGTCTGACGATTTTTGCTTCAGGAAATGAGGTTGGTATATGAAGCAGATGGTAGAGCTGGTAAATGTAAACAAAAACTACGGCGAAAATCACGTGGTCAAGGATCTCAACTTATCCATCCGCGAGGGCGAATTCCTGACGCTGCTGGGACCCTCGGGCTGCGGGAAGACAACGACGCTCAGGATGATTGCGGGCTTTGAGCAGGCTACGGGAGGCAGCATTCTGGTAGAAGGTGAAAATGTCGAGGACAAGGAGCCCTTTGAAAGGGACGTCAATACGGTTTTTCAAAGCTACGCCCTCTTCCCACACAAAACCATTTATGACAATATAGCCTTCGGTTTGAGAATGAAACAGGTAAACAAGGCCGAAATCAGGCAGCGCGTGAGCGAGATGCTCACGATGGTGCAGCTTGAAGGCTTTGAGAAGCGGATGCCCGCCCAGCTCTCGGGCGGCCAGAAGCAGCGGGTGGCCATTGCCAGGGCGCTTATCAACAGGCCCAAGGTGCTGCTGCTGGACGAGCCGCTGGGAGCGCTTGACCTGAAGCTGAGGAAGCAGATGCAGATCGAGCTTAAAAGGCTGCAGAAAAAGCTCGGGATCACCTTTGTCTATGTCACGCACGACCAGGAGGAAGCGCTGACCATGAGCGACAGGATAGCCGTTATGAACGCCGGGGTCCTGGAGCAGCTCGGTGCGCCCGACGAGATATATGAGCGCCCCCTGACAAAGTTTGTCGCGGATTTCATCGGGGAATCCAACGTATTCGACGCCACCGTACTATGGTCCGGCGACGGGAAGCTCTCGCTTCAGACGGAAACCGGGAGGATCACCGCGCAGGACGGAGGAAATGCGACCGGCGAGATGGTGCATGTTTCCGTAAGGCCGGAGAAGATAAGGTTTTCGGAATCAGCGGTGGTGGGCTTTGAGCTGACGGGCGTGGTCAAAGAGCACGTATATGTGGGCTCCGTCATCAAAAGCATCGTGGTCATGCCGAACGGCCAGGAAATCAAGATCAACAGGCTCGCGGGAGATTATCTGCCTCCGGTCGCGTCCGTCGCCCATATTCACTGGGATACCGGTCATGCGGTGGTAATGCGCTCGAAAGCCCAGGAAATCTATTCTCTGATCGACAATATTGATTGGGGGGAAAAGCATGAATGAGCCCAACCCCCAAAGAAGAAAAATAAAATACGCGCTTAAAAAAAGCCTTCCCGTGATCTCAACCGTATCTCCCGTCAGCATATGGCTTCTCATACTGATAGCCATCCCGCTCATGTATGTACTGGTTTTAAGCTTTCTTACAAGGGGCGCGGACGGCAATGTCAGGCTGGCGTTTACCGTTGAGAACTATGCCAAGCTGCTTGACCCGGATTATATACAGATATATCTGATGTCCCTGCTCATCGCTTTTGCCACCACCGTCATAAGCGTGCTCCTGAGCTATCCGTTTGCCTATCATATGGCCAACGGCTCGCAGAGGAAAAAGGCAGTGATGATGCTGCTGGTCATCATACCGTTCTGGACCAACTCCCTGATCCGCCTTTACGGCTGGAAGACCATACTTGGCAATGAAGGAGTGCTGAACAGGCTGCTTATAGCGGCAGGGATCATAGAAAAGCCTCTGGAAATACTGTTCACGGTGCCGGCGATCATCCTGGGAATGGTGTACACGCTGCTTCCCTTTATGATTTTGCCGGTGTATGCGACGATAGAAAAGCTCGACAGGACGCTGCTGGAGGCTGCGAACGATCTCGGCGCGAGACGGGCCGCCGCCTTTTTCCAGGTGACGCTTCCGCTTACGGCCTCGGGCATTTTCGCAGGCTCCATCATGGTTTTTATCCCCGCCCTCGGCTATTTCTTCGTATCGGACCTGATGGGAGGCGGCAATACCATGCTCATAGGCAACCTGATAAAAAACCAGTTCTACACGGCGCAGAACTGGCCGCTCGGAGCGGCGCTGTCCGTAATACTGATCGTCATAACGCTGCTGATCGTCAGGACCTATATTTCTCTTGGCGGCAGCATGGACGACCTGGGGGTGGTGTGATTGAAAAAGACTGTGCAGAGACTCTTAAAACGCCTCGGAACCGCTCATGTGGCGTTAGTATTCTTATTTCTGTATCTGCCCATCCTGGTCGTGGTGCTGTTTTCGTTCAATACCTCGAAGATCAACATCGTGTTTGAGGGCTTCACCTTCGACTGGTACGGAAGAATACTGGACAATACGAGGCTGATAGACGCTTTTAAAAACACGCTGATTATTGCCGTCTGCAGCACGGCGATTTCGGTCGTCGCAGGGACTCTGGGCGCCATAGGCCTGCACAAGTATAAATTCAGGGGCAAGGGGGTCATTGACGTCTTAATGTACATCCCTGTGGTCATACCGGAGATCATCCTCGGCATTGCCCTGCTTGCTATGTTTTCGATAGCACACCTGCCGCTTGGCCTGCTGACGCTCATCATTGCCCACGCGACCTTCTGCATACCCTTTGTCGTCTTTACGGTGAGAGCAAGGCTGAACGGCTTCGACCCTTCTATAGAGGAGGCCGCGATGGACCTCGGGGCAGGCAGGATCAGGACCTTGTTTGAAATACTGCTGCCCTCCATAATGCCGGGCGTATTATCCGGCGCTCTGCTTTCGCTCACCCTGTCAATGGACGACGTAATAATAAGCTTTTTTACCACGGGCCCCCAGAGCACCACCCTTCCGATGCAGATCTATTCCATGGTGCGCTCGGGAGTTTCTCCGGATGTCAATGCTCTTTCAACCATTATCCTGGCGGGGACCATCGTCGTTGTCGTGCTGACGCAGAGCGGCCTGGTGAGGAGCATTAGAAATAAAATTATTGCAAAGCCTTAAGAGTGCCTTGAGGCTTGGGAAAGGAATGTTGATAATATGAAAAAGCTGACCTGTTTGTTCGTTGCGGTAATGCTTGCATTGTCCGTATTTTTGCTTTCCGGCTGCGGAGCGGCCGGGGAGACCGGCGCGAAGGGGGGAGGCGAGCTGAACTTCTTCAACTGGACGGAATATATGCCGCAGAGCGTGCTTGACGCCTTTACCAAGGAATACGGCATCAAGATCAATTACACGACCTATTCGTCGAATGAAGAGATGCTTGCAAAGATCGAGTCCGGAGAGAAGGGCATGTACGACCTGATCATTCCGAGCGACTACATGGTAGACAAGATGCGCACCGAGGGGCTGCTTGATAAGCTTGACGCTTCCAAGCTCACAAACCTGCAGAATATAAACCCGCAGTATCTGAAGATGTATTATGACCCCAACAACGAGTATTCCGTGCCCTACATGATCTCAAACGCAATCCTTTGCTACAATAAGGAGAAAATTCCTGAGGGCATAAGCTCGTTCAATGACATTTTTGACCCGAAATACGAGAACTCGCTTGTCATGCTGGACGACGAGAGGATGGTTATAGGACTCGCCGCCATCGCCGCGGGCGGCTCCATCAATGAAACCGACCCGGCAAAGCTCCAGGTGATCAAGGAAAAACTGCTTTCGCTCAAGCCGAATATCAAGGTGTTCGACAGCGATTCGCCCAAGTCCGCGATGATCAGCGGCGAAACCTCCATAGGGTATGTCTGGTGCGCCGAGGCGTCGCTCGCCATGCAGGAAAATCCGAACATAGTGCCCGTTTATCCCGAAGAGGGGCTTTGCCTGATGATCGACAATCTGGCCATCCCCGCGGGGGCAAAAAACAAGGAGAACGCGGAGCTGTTCATAAACTTTTTCCTGAGGCCGGAAATCAGCAAGCTGTTTTCCGAATCCTACCCGTACGTGAATCCAAACAAGGCGGCGTTTTCACTGCTGCCGGACGAATTCAAGAACAACCCGGCGTCAAACCCGTCCGACGAGGCCATCGCAAAGGGACAGCTGCTGAAGAATCTGGGCGACGACACAAAGCTTTACGACGATATCTGGACGGAATTCAAGAATAAGTAGCCCCGCGCTTGGAAGCCCGGATTCCGGGTGATATACTGGAATAAGGCGGATCATAACAATTTTAATAATAAAATGGAGGGATAGAATGAGTGTTGCAAAGGCAAAAAACGAGCTGAAGAAGGTCCTGGGGTATATTCTGGCCGATGAGCTTTCGCAGGAGGACAGGAAGCAGATCATCGACGATTCGATCGACAATTACAACACCTATATCAACAGCGGCTGGCTGAAATACAGGAAATCTGTTTCCACAAACGCCGCGTTTATCGAGTGGCGGGACGAGGGCGACTGCTTTTATGATGTGAACGGCGAGGAATTCATAGACTGCCTCGGCGGCTTCGGAATCTATATGTGCGGGCACCGTAATCCCGAGATATTGAAATACACCAAGGCCCAGCTGGACCGTCAGGCCCTGCACAGCCAGGAGCTGGTGGACCCGTTGAGGGGCTATCTGGCAAAGGTCCTGGCCGAAATAACGCCGGGGGACCTGCAGCACTGCTTCTTTACCAACGGCGGCGCCGAGGCCGTGGAAATGGCCATCAAGCTCGCAAGGATCGCAACGGGCGGCAGATGGTTCATTTCGACCCTGAACGGCTTTCACGGAAAGTCGATGGGAGCCGTCTCCGTAGGCGGCAAAAGCACCTACCGCGTGCCCTATATACCCATGGTACAGCAGGTACAGCATGTGGAATACGGCAACGCCGAAGACATAAGAAAAGCTGTCAGAAACCTAGTGCACGTAGGCGAAAAGGTTGCGGCAGTAATACTTGAGCCCATCCAGGGCGAGGCCGGCATCATTCTTCCGCCCGAGGGATATCTCAAGGAGGTCCGCAGGATCTGCGACGAGTACGGCGTATGCCTCATATTCGACGAAATACAGACGGGCATGGGCAGGACGGGTACGATGTTCCGCTGCGAAGCGGAGGACGTTGTGCCGGACATCATGACCTACGGCAAGGCGTTCGGAGGCGGCATTATGCCGATCACCGGCATCATCGCGAGGCCGCACCTGTGGGTGCAGGAGCTCGTCGACAATCCGTGGCTTCTGGGCTCTCCCACCTTCGGCGGGAACCCGCTGGCCTGCGCTGCGGCGCTTGCGACGATAAACTTCATGCTTGAAAACGATATACCGAGGGCTGCGAAGGAAAAGGGCGATTATCTGCTGAAGGGCCTCAAAGCCTTGCAGGAGAAGCACCCGATCCTGCTCCAGGACGTCCGCGGCATCGGACTTATGATAGGCGTGGAATTCCCGAAATCGGAAATGGGCTATTCGGTAGCCAAAGGCATGTTCGCTCGCAGGGTCATGACCGCGGGGACGCTGGTGAACGCCAAGACCATACGCTTTGAGCCCGCGGCTACCATAACCTACGAAAACCTGGACAAGGTCCTCAAGCGTTTCGACGAGGCGCTCACGGATTCGGAAAAGGAATTCGGACTTTGATATTTATGGGCAAAGGGACCGCCTCCGGCGGTTCTTTTACCATAAAGGGGCGAGTTCTGTGCACACAATTTCTGCTGAACCGGAAGGAATCTAAAAATGAGAACGATGTATTTGAAACCGCAGATACACAGGTTTAATGATTTTGAAGCATTTGCGCGGGAGTTTGGCCTTGGCGCGGGGGATCTGGTGCTTACGCACGAATTCCTTTACCGGCCGTATATGGAGGCCTCAGGCCTTGCCTGCACGTTTGCTTTCCAGGAAAAGTACGGCGGCGGCGAGCCGTCGGACGAGATGATCGACAGCATAGCAGCCGACTATCCGCCGGACGGCTTCGGCAGGATCATAGCGGTCGGCGGCGGGACCGTAATTGACATCGCAAAGATTCTCTCCCTCGACGGAGCGTCAAAGGCGTCGGAGCTCTTTGAAAAACGCGTCCCGCCGGTCAAAAAAAGAGAATTGGTTGTCGTGCCAACCACCTGCGGGACCGGGAGCGAGGTGACCAACATTTCCATCGCGGAGATCAAGAAGCTCCGCAGCAAGCTCGGGCTTGCGGACGACAGCCTCTATCCCGACCATGCCGTATTGATACCGAAGCTGCTTGAAAAGCTGCCCTTTTCGATATTCGTATACAGCTCCATCGATGCGCTCATACACGCCATGGAGTCGATGCTGTCCCCGAAGTCTAACATCCACACCGAATTATACGCCGCCGCCGCTATAAACCGGATACTGGAGGGCTACTCCGAAATCCTGGAAAAGGGTTCGGAGCACCGCATAAAGCATCTGGACGGCATTCTGACCGCAAGCAATTACGCCGGAATAGCCTTTGCGAATACGGGAGTGGGAGCCGTGCACGCCCTGTCGTACCCGCTTGGCGGGGCCTATCATGTCCCGCACGGCGAAGCAAACTACCAGTTCCTGATCGAGGTGTTCAACACATATTACGGGCTGAACCCCGACGGAAAAATCAAGGGACTGGTGGAGCTGATCGCCGGAAAAATCGGCGGCCCGGCCGGCGGCGACACCTTCGACAGGCTCGGCGCGTTCCTAGGCGGCATTATCAAGGCAAAAAGGCTTTCGGAATACGGCATGAAGCCGGAGGAAATAGAGCTGTTTTCCCGCAGCGTAATCGAAAAACAGCAGCGCCTTCTCGTGAATTCCTACGTACCGATGGATTTGCCGCATATTACGGAGATTTACAGGAAATTGTTTTAGGGGACAGTTCTGCAAAATTGGACGGAAAGCTTTTAAGGGACATTTCTTCATTTCCGGCAGTTACTCCAAGGAATTGGGGGACAGTTCTGCAAAAATACGCAAAAAAACTTACGCGGGAGGCGGCAGATGAGGGTCTATATACTTGACAACGGATGGCTCGAGTGCGATTCCAACATGATGGTGGCGGGAAAGGTGACGGGCACCGCGGACAACAAAAATCCGCGGACGGAGTGGATCAAAATACCGGTGTATGCCGTCCTGATAGAGCATGAGGGCGGGAGAATCCTGTTCGACACGGGCTGCCATCCGGACGCAATGAACGGATACTGGCCGGCCGGGCTGAAAACGGTATTTCCGTACTATTTCCATGAAAACCAACGGCTTGAGAACCGGCTTTCACTCATCGGCCTGAAGCCGGGAGACATAGGTACGGTCATCCTCTCGCACATGCACCTCGACCATGCCGGAAACATAAACCTTTTTACGCATGCGGAGGTCTACGTGCATAAAAAGGATTTTGAATACGGGCAGACGCTCGTCCACATATCGCAGGACAGGGCCAGGCACGGAGCTTATATAAAAGAAGACGTGGAAGCGCCGGTGAAGGGATACCGCCTTGTCGAGGAGGATTTTACCATAGTCCCCGGAGTCGAGGTCATTACGCTGCCGGGTCACACGCCGGGAGTCCTCGGACTGGTGGTAAGCCTCGAAAAGGAAGGGACGCTGATTTTTCCGCAGGACGCCCTGTATACGAGAGAAAATTACGGTCCTCCAGCAAAAGCCTCAGGAATCGTCTACGACAGCCTTGCGTTCTTCCGCTCTGTAGAAAAGGTCAGACGCCTCGAAAAAGAGCGCAATGCAAAGGTAATGTTTTCTCACGACATGGAATTTTTTAAAAGCGTAAAAAAGGCTCCCGAATATTATGAATAATTAAATTACGGATAGGTTAACCACTGATTTGGTCGGCTGAAAGCGGGAAGAAAAAACGCGTTGGTCAGTCAAGCTTTCTCAGATTCAAGGTGATGAATTCCACACAATTCGGGGGGATGCTCGACTTTACGCTCCAGCTTCTGGCGTCTGACAGCAGTGAAACCTTCAGGCGGGGATAGCAGGAGCTGTTGAGCACCGACGTGTCTCTTTCCGTCAGGTATTTGACGGCGTCGTGCTGTATGAATTTATCGAATATGCTGCCGCTTTCCCGGTCCAATTTATACTGCTTGATCACGTAGTCCCCTTCGGCAAGGCTGCTGATGGAGATGTTGAAGTGAATCTCGTCATCCTGCGCGAAGTCCGCATACCTGTCGTTGCTCTCGATGATTATTTCCTGAATAGGATGGTTCCTGACATGCTCCGGTAGATTGTAAAGCAATATCTGGATATTGCTCCCGCGCCTTGTTATGATGTGGTTGTTGCCCTGGCTCAGCACGGTGTCGCCCATGCAGGAGAGGAAATGATAGGCGTGGTAAAGCGGCTTCTTAAGGCCGTTTGTGGTCAGCAGCCCCAGACCGCCGTTGAAAAAGCCTATCTCCCCGGAATCGTAAAGGCCGGTGAAGCCTTCCAGGAAGTCCTCGATCTGCCGGTTTAAAATATTATTTATAAAATACGGGGCCACAAAGACGGTATCGTACAGAGGGTGTTCGGGGAATTTGCTGCGCGGAGGGAAGGACTTGCTGTCCATAAAGCGCCAGTTGTTCGTAAAAGCTTCGCCGTATCGCTCAAGGCATTTTTTCATGAAAACCGTGAGGAAGGGCATAGACCTCAGACGGGTATCGCTGCTCGAAAGCATATTTCCCCTCTGAGCCTGGCCTGGACCGGTGGATAAGCTGCCCATGGGTATGGCCAGAATCGGGTACGCGTTAAGCTCCTTAATAAAGTCAAGAAGCCTGAAGGCCTCGTCCCAGTCAAAGGCCCCAAAGCCGGATTTACCCGACAGCACATCCCCGTCTATGAGATCGCGGACCCTTATATATGTGAACTTGATATCATCCTGTACGTCATACATAAGCCATTGGGTATTTTCATCAAGCAAAACCGATTTATCGCCCGCGTCGATATAATTCCTCCAGTAATGGACCAGCGGACTCCGCTCCCCGGCGGACTCGAGAAGGTCAATCCCCAGGGTGACTACGTCCTCATACGAGCCCTTGTCGGGCTC
>JAEZJL010000095.1 GCA_023415815.1 Bacillota bacterium
ATACCAGGGTGCTCCTGCTCATATATTTTATTTCAAAGCCAAGGCATTTACTGATTCTTTTCATGATTTTCCCTCCTGACCTTCCGTAAGATAGATAAACAGCTTTTGCACGGGAACCGGCGAAATATCGACCTCGAATGCCGATAGGCCTTTTAGCCTTTCGGACATTGACGTGTCGTAGACAGCGCATATTTTTATATTCCCGACCACCTCGCAGTGCAGCACCTTCATGCCCGCTACCGCTTCGTCCACGATACCGGCCTTCCCGGATACGTAACGCGCCGCATCCTTCAGTCTGTCTACCGGCAGATTCTGCGCCAGGACGCCCTCCTTGATAATGATGGCCTCCTCAAACACATCCGCAGTCTCCTCTACCAGATGAGTTGAAATGATGTAAGTCCGGGGATTCCTGACATAATCGTCCAGCAGCTCCCTGTAGAAAATGTCCCTCACCGCCGCGTCGAGCCCGAGCACGGGCTCGTCGAATATGGTCAGGGGGGCTCTCGACGCAAGCCCTATGACAATCCTCAGAATGGACTCGTAGCCTCTCGAAAGCTCCTTGTACTTCTTTCTCACGCCGAGCGTGAACCTGTCGCAAAGCCTTCCGGCATAGTCCGCGTCAAAGCTGTCGTAAAATGCGCCCGCCGTTTTAATCGCATCCGAAACCCGCTGGTATTTTATAAAAAAATTCTTTTCGGGCATGTAGCATATTTTAGGGAGTATTTCCTGATTTTCAGTGACATCCCGGCCGTACAGCCTTACCTCGCCGCTGTCGGCAAAAATATGGGAGGTGATTATGTTGAGCAGCGTCGTCTTCCCCGCCCCGTTGCGCCCGAGAAGACCGTATATTTTATTTTCCTCGAGCCTTACCGAGAAGCTGTCCAGCGCCCTGACAGGCCCGTAGCTTTTTGTGAGGCCCTCTGTTTCCAGTATAATATTACCGGCCATTTCCACCCGCCTCCTTTTTTATCATGACTATCAGCTCTTCCGTGCTTATGCCCAGATTCCTGGCCTCGTTCAGCAATGAGGCCACATATTTCTCAAAAAAGCCTTCCTTCCTCTTCTCCAGTATCCGTTCCCTCGCTCCGCCTGTGACAAACATACCTATACCTCTCCTTTTATATAGAATCTCCCGGTCAACCAGCAGGTTTATGCCCTTCCCGGCAGTAGCCGGATTTATCCTGTATATCACGGCCATCTGGTTTGTGGAGGGTATCTGGCTCTCTTCCTCTATCAGGCCTTTTACGATATCATCCTCGATACTCTCGGCAATCTGCAGATAGATCGATTTTTCATTATCGAAATCCAGCTTCAACAGCTTCATCTCCATCCTAATGTTATGTGGTTAGTTACTTATGTAATTAACTATATAACAGATTAAGCAATGTGTCAATATTAAGTTTCATCCTCCGGAATAAAGGCGCTTAAGACCAGCCGGATAAAATTGCCGGGGAGGACAGAAATAAGGCACTTGACGGCTGTGAGCAAAACCTGTAAATTGTCATTATGACGGCGAATGTAAACCGTCTGAATCCATACATATAAAAAGGCTGGTATAAGACAGTGAAACAGCGCCTCAGGGAAATGGACTTTATAAGGGCGGCGGCAGCCCTCTGCATCATCGCGATACATGTAACGGCCGGCTATGTATATGCATCAAGGACGGCCTATTATCTGAACCAGCTTGTGCGCTTTGCCGTGCCGGTGTTCATCCTGATATCGGGTCTCCTGCTTTACACCTCGGATACGGGCTACAAGGGCGTCAGCGGATATTTCGCCTTTCTGTGGAGAAGGCTCAAAAAGGTATTTATCCCGTATCTGGTATGGTCCGTGATCTATATAATTTATTCCGTTAAGGACGACCTCGGCCCCGTATGGTCCGATAAGGGGGCTTTTCTGCTTGGCTTCGCGAAGAAGCTGCTTTACGGCTCCGCCCACGCGCACCTGTACTTCGTCGTGATCATGATCCAGCTGTATCTGCTGTATCCTTTCCTCAGCCGCCTTATGAAGCTCCGGCCCAGACTTGTGCTGGCTCTGAGCTTCCTGCTGACATTGTTTTATCAGACCGGCGTGTACCTGTATCTGATGGGACTGATCGAATTTCCCGCGCCCATACTGCCGAACTATATCTTCTTTCCGACATGGATATTTTTCTTCGTCTTCGGAATGCATTTCGCGGCAAACCTCGAAGCCTGGAAAAACAAGCTCCAGGGCAGACTTCTCCCCGTCTGCGGGGCGTGGGCTGCCAGCCTTGTCCTGCTGCTCATAGACAGCAGGCTTACCGGCACCTTCTCTTCCTCCATGAAGCCCTCAATCATGCTGTACTGCCTGACCAGCTTCCTGCTTATGTACTCCTTCTTCCTGCCGCTGAGGAACAAGCCCCACCCCGTTTTAAAGGCGCTGGAGTGGCTTTCGGTGCAGTCGTATTTGATATATCTGTGCCATCTGCTTGTGATGGCCGGAATTACCTCCGTATTCTGGCGGCTCGGCATAGCCTCGCTTTTACAGGGCCTTCCCGGAATGCTTGTGCTGTATGCAGGCGTCCTCGCCGGCTCGGCCGTGTTTGCATACGCCGCCGCGCTCACTCCCGCAGCCTCCGCCCTGGGAGCCGTCGCCATAAAAAGAAAAAAGCCGGCGTCCTCGGACAACGCGGCTTCGATAAGCTAAGATTAATATATTAAAGTTACAAGAGCCGCATGCTTAAAGCATATGGCTCATTTTACCTTACCATTTTCCCTTTTTCATGTGACCTTCAAGCTCTGCCTTTGACCTCTGCTTTATGACCCAGGCTTCGTCCTTTGCCTTTGTAAAGGCAGCTACGCAGGGCGGGTCGAGGTTGATGTCTATTCCTTCCTTACACAGCTTTCCTACTCTGCCCATGAGCTCTATGATTTCCATATGGATGTCGTTCGTCCTGTCGGATTTGTATATCTTGTCGGCTTCTTCGGAAGTGAGCTGTGCGAACTTTTCCTTCGGAGCCCCGCATTTCGGACAGGCGTCGGGCGCATCCTCGCCCTCGTGTACATAACCGCACACCGGACATTTCCACAATTTCTTCATTATCTCATCCACCTTTCACAAGTTTTCAAGCTGTTATAAATATACCCCGGAGCATGCGGGATTAACACTTTTTTATGGACGCCTTGCAGCTTATCGCAGTTTTACTCGATTGTGACCTTTCCCGTGAGCGGAAGCACCTGAATCCAGGTCTGTCCGGGGTTCAGCGTTATTTCCTTTCCGCTTTCGTCGGTATATTTTGTCTGTGCGCTGCGGGCTTCCTTGGACCACTTGATCTTTACGGCCTTGCCGCAGGTTATGAAGTAGCCGTTGCCGCTTCCTATGGTGTCGAGCTCCTGTCTGTCCTTGTCGTCTCCGTTTATAGCGTTGTTGTGGGTGTACTGGATGATGATGTTCCTTGCCTTCAGCTGCTTTCCGGTGACCCTCTCCATCTGCGGGCTGCCCTTCCTTATGCGGTTGTAGGCTTTAGCCGCCGGATCGTATTCATAGCCGCAGGTATAGGAGGCCGAATACCTCAAGGATAATTTTACCGCGCTCTGCCCTCCGGAAAGCTCCACATCGGCGTCATTGTAGCTGAAAACCGGCTTTTTGTCGGTTTCGGTCCTGTATTTCACCTTTTTTACGTAGTCCATAATTTTCTGCATGGAGGTATAGGAGTCCTGCCAGTTGCCCCTGTCCTTGGTCAGATCCCAGAAAATCTCTCCTCCGTTGGATACTCCGTTGATATTGTTGATCTTCAGCTTCGGTATATCCCTCTGGGCCTTCGGGCTCCAGCCGAAGTGCACGTATATGGCGTCGTGCTCCATTGTATAGTCCAGAAAGTAGTCCCTTGAGCTCCTGACCGGTCCGATCATCTCAGGGGCGACATTCCAGAAGATAGGCATGAGCCTTGTTTCCCCGCCCTCGACGATCACCTCGTAAATGACCTGCGCCTTGTCCAGGCCGCCCTGGGGCAGGCTTCTTGTCCCTTCGTTGTCTATCATGACAGCGATCGGCCTGATTCCGGCGGCCGGCTTAACAAAGCCTTCCGCGGGATCGGGAGCCGTTTGCTCCACTGTTGTCTCCATCGGCGAGGGGACGACGGGAACGGTTGTGGTATTCTCAACGGTGGAAGCCTCCTGCTCCGAAGAATCGTCCTTTCCGGAACATGACAGAAGCAGAAGCGGCAGGATAAGAATCAGAATGATCAAGGCCAGCTTTTTTAGCATAAGTATACCCTCCGGCAGAATTAAGGATTTGAAGAGATAAATATAAATTCTATAAAGCCGGGTAAAAATCCTTCCGGATTTGCTTTTTCCACGGGGGGGGGGAGAAATAAATTATGTCCGGCGGGGCTGATTATGGGGATATATCTACAAAAATCTTGCTTATTAACACTTTTTTTACCTTATATACGGTAGACAAAAACGGGCATTTATATATAATTAATTTATAATATTATTTAGGGGAAAGCAATGAAACTCTCAGAGCTTCAAGCAGGCACAAGGCTAGAGATAGAACAGCTAGGCAGTACTTATGAAAAGTCAGGCAATATTTATATAAGCCAGCTGCTGGAACCGGTCACGGAAGCCGGCATGATTATATCCGCCCCGATTTTCGAATCCAGGCATATTTTCATTCCGCTTAACAGCAAGCTGCGCGTTGCTTTTTTCCACCGGAAATACGGTCTTATGGGCTTTAATGCGGTTGTCTCCTCAAGAGAATACAGGGGCAATATTGCAACGCTGTGCATAAAAGCACAGTCCGAGCTGGAAAGAATTCAGCGAAGAAAGCACTACAGGCTTGACTGCCTTCTCAATTCGGAATACCGGATATTGGAGGCTTCCTCGGACAAACCGGCCTCCGGTCCGCTGACGAAGACAATGGTAAAAAACATAAGCGGCTCCGGCGCCTGCATCGTAACTGAAGAGAATGTGCCTAAAGACACATTGATCGAGCTTTTTATTTATTTGAACAAGACAGCCAAAGTCAGAGCCATATGCAGTGTATTAAGAAATCAGGAG
>JAEZJL010000174.1 GCA_023415815.1 Bacillota bacterium
CCTTTGCAAGAGCGCGCGTGAATCCGATGATTCCCGCTTTGCTTGCGGAGTAGTTCGCCTGCCCGGCCAGCCCTTCAATCCCGCTGATAGAGCTCAGATTCACTATGCGCCCGCTCTTTTGCTTCAGCATATAAAAAATGCAGTTCTTTGTCACGTAATACATTCCGTTCAAATTGGTGTTGATCACATCGTTCCATTCATCGGGGGACATTACAAGGAGGGTCTTGTCCCTGGTCTTTCCAGCGTTGTTCACCAGAATATCGACTCTCCCGAACCTTTGCAAAAAGCTGTCGAACATCTTCTTCACATCGTCCGGCGCCCCGACGTCGGCGCGGAAGGGTACGGCTTCCCCGCCTTCGGACTGGACCAGGTCGCGCAGCTCGAAGGCTTCCTTTTCACCGTTCAAATATGTAAACCCAACCCTCGCGCCTTTTCTTGCCAGCTCCAGCACGACGGCCCTGCCAATCCCTCTCGAACCCCCGGTAACAAGGGCGGTCTTTCCTTCCATGCTCATTTGAACACCCCTATCCCCTTCATTATGGCTAAAGCCTCCTTCTTGCAAAGCTCATCCTGCCTTTGGCTACGATATTGTCCTCGACCTTCGCGACGCCTTCGACCAAAGCCGCTTCCTCCGTCATTTTTATGACGTTTACGTCGATCGTCATGCTGTAGCCCGGCAGCACCGGGCTTAAGAACCTCATGTCGTTCACGACCCCAAGCACCATCAGCTCGTCCCTGTCCGCACCCTTTCCCGTGCTGCTGCTGAAAAGTATGGATGCGCTCTGGGCGATGGATTCGATGATTAAAACACCCGGAAGAATGGAGTAATCGGGAAAATGGCCCATAAAATATATTTCATTTCCCGTTATGCACTTAACGGTCCTGATCCTGACATTCTGCTCTATTTCAAGGACACGGTCCACCATTATGATCGGAAATCTCTGTTTCAGAAAGCCCTTGACCTCTTCGAAAGTCATCATTGGACATTTGACTCCTCGCAAATTTCTTTCGTCACCGCGATTACATCCTTCATGCTGGACATGTCTCTGAGCCTTTCCGGCGGAATCTGGATCTTGTACTTCTGTTCGAGGCTCGCCAGGATTTCCAGCGCTCTCAGCGAATCCATCCCTAAATCCTTTATAAAGGACGCCTCTTCGGGAATGTCTTCCACACTCATTTCCAGAATCTCCGCCACCATTTCCTTGATGTCGTTCTCAATTACCATACCGAGTACCTCCTTAAAATTTAGTTGATTTTATTGTCGGATTTTGTGCGCAAAATTAAGTTATTTCCTGACCATGATGCAGGAAAATCTTCCGTCGCAGCCTATATCGAAAACCAGGGCAGCCTTTATATGCGGATCTTCCTTTATCTCTTCCAGAGCGGTTATCAGATTTATTACGCCGTTGAAGCCAAGATAGTTGACGGACGCCTCCCCGGTCCGGTTTTTAATCACCATGCGCTCAGGGCCGAAATACTTTGCCGCCGCCTCGCATACCGGGCCGGAATATTCATTGTAGGGAAGATAGCTGGAAAAGAGCTTTATATCCCCCGGGAACAGGCCGTTGGCGTCTATCATCGAGCTGAGGATGTAGCTCACCGTCTCGGCATAGCTTCCGTCGGCCGGGATTTTGCTTGTGAAATAATCGCATATCTCCCCGAGGGGTTTTTCCGTATTTTCGTCAAGAACGCTTAAAAGCACCATCCCCGAGCCTTCCCCGAGGATTTCCCGGGCCGCGCTTCCGTTATCCGCCGCGCTGTGATAGCCTCTGTATATTTTTTCACTTATTTCCTCGGAGCCTCCCGCCAGGTAATACTGCGCCCTTCCGTATGAAAGCTCGTCAAAGGCGTACCCGACGGCGTCGGTCGAGGAGGTCAGAGCGTTTGATATCGTAATGCTGGGCCCCTTCAGCTTGAACCATATGCCCACCTTGCTCGCCGGGGCGTTCGTGACCGTATTCGGGAATTCCATCGGATTTACCGAAAGCGGTCCGTCGGTGAGGGCCTTAACGTCGAAATTGCTTATGCTCACAATAGAGCCCAGAGCAGACCCCAGCGCCAGCCCCACTTTCTCGGGCCCGATTCCGGCGTCCGCAAAATGGCTTCCTATTGCCATGCTTGAGGCTATCCCGGAATAAATGGTGATATTGTCCACGCACCTCAGGCTTATCCCGGGCAGATGCTTCCCTGTATCGGGACTGCTTATCCTGCTGTAGCCGATTTTTTCGTTTCCTTCAAATATACTTCCGCCGGGCAGGGCTGCGCGGTTATTTAAAAGCTCCTCAACGCCGTTCCCCTGCGGAGTAATGGCGCCCATCCCTATAACCGCCACTCTTTTCAGTCTTTTCATTTGCCGTCACCCCCCTTAATATTGAGACAGGACAAGGCATGAAGTATTTCCGCCGAACGCAAAGGCATTTGAAATAGCATGCTTTAATTCCTGTTTTCTTGCCATATTGGGCACGCAGTCCTCTATACACTCAGGATCGGGCGTCGTGAAATTAATCGTGGGAAGAAGGGTCTGCTTTTGGAGCATCAGGCAACAGGCGGCCGCTTCAAGAGCGCTTGCCGCGCCCATCGCATGTCCGATCATGGATTTTATGGAGCTGACGGGAGGTATTTTTCTTGCTCCTCCGAATACCTTGCGGATCGCATAGGATTCGATTTTGTCATTGGCGGGTGTGCCCGTACCGTGGGCGGATATGTAATCGATGTCGTCCGCCGTCAGACCGGCGTTTTGCAAGGCTGCCGCCATGCTGGTGATAGCGCCCTCGCCTTCCGGATGGGGCGAGGTCATGTGATAGGCGTCCATTCCAAGGCCGTAGCCCTTTATCTCCGCATAGACCGGAGCGCCTCTCGCCGCCGCGCGGTCCATATCCTCCAATATCAGCACTCCCGCTCCCTCGCTGACCACAAGGCCTTTTCTGTTTTTGTCAAAAGGTCTGCACACATCGGGCGTGAGGGACAGAAGCCTGTTGAAGCCGGTAAACGCCACCCGTGAGAAGGGGTCCACGCCCCCGGCCAGCGCGACGTCCGCCTTTCCTCTTTTGATTAATTCGCTTGCATAGCCGATTGCATAGTTTCCTGCGGCGCAAGCATTGGAAAATAAAAACTGAGGGCCTTTCAGCCCGAGCTCTTCCATGACGAACGCGGTAATATTGTTGCTCATATATTGCCTGTACAGGGAGGGTTCTATCTCATCCGGCTTCCCGCCGCAATGCTTCCTGTCGATTTCCTCCACCACCTGGACCTCCCCCATGGTGGTCCCCATGCATACCGCAGCACGCATCTCCTGCAGCGAATTCGATTCCAGGCCCGCATCCTCAAGCGCCATTTTTGCGCTTGCATAGGTGTACTGGGCGGCCCTTCCGCTTTTTTTTATCTGATCGGCACGAAGGAAATCATCCGGCGTGAAATCTTTAACTTCGCCGCCGATTTTTACGCGAAAATCCGAACAATCAAAGGATTTAATTTCACCGATACCTGAAATACCGTGTGCCAGGCAATCCCAGAATTTCTTCTTTCCCATACCTACAGGGGATATGACTCCGACTCCTGTTACAACAACCCTCTTTGCCATACGATCACCCCTTATGCTTTTTTCGAACTGCAACTTTCTTTATAAGACCAGCCGGGTCAATTTCTGCCCGGCTTCACTGCCTGTCAAGCTTCACTGCCCGTACAACAAATAGAAATGTTTGTATAAATAGTAATTTAATAAATATGTTTATGTAATAAATATACCTCTATATACCATAAATGTAAATAGTATTTACGCCCTATGACATAGGATCAGGGTTGTAATTTTGGGTTTTTGGTCCTATATCGTCATTTCATTCCATTTATTGTCGGATTCGGGCGTGGGGAAAATAAATAAAAGTCCCCGGGTATGTCGAATACCCTGAGACTTTTACGCATCCGGCGCCATGCCAGCCCTCCCGGATAAAGGAATGAGTTCCGGCCGCGTTCTTTGCTTTTCCCGCTTTATTTTATACCGGCTTTTTGGGCTGGGGCAGTCTGGCATATTTAAGTACAAATATCACAAGTACCAGCGAAATCGCAAATTCTGGCAGCAGAAACGTCCCGTTATAAGCCATGGAATATATCAGCGGGTTCTGGCCGTTTGCGTAGCTGTAGAATACTACGACGCCTGAGAGCACATGGCAGGCGAATCTGCCCAATACGCCCAGAAAGGCCCCTGTAAGCACTCCCGGCAGCTTTTTGCCGAAGAAGCCCGCGATACCGAGAAAGCCGTAGGCTATCGGATAATCAAACAGCAGCGATACAGGGTGGAAGGAATACTTGGCGCCCAGTATGAAATCCATTATTCCCGCGATGGCTCCGACCAGGATCCCGTATTTCCCGCCCCATCTGAAGGCGAACAGAAACAGCGGCACCATCGCTCCGGCGGTTACCGAGCCTCCCATGGGCATTTCAAAAAGCCTGATCTGCTTCAACGCCATAAACAGCGCTATGCAGATGCCTCCCTCGACCAGCATCCACGTGTTGGTTCTTTTCATAATCATATACCTCCGGTTAAGATTCCATATAAAAAACCCTCTTCACCTGTCGGAAAAGAGGGTTGTATCTTCGATAAGCATGTCTCGTCTATACTCCCTCCGCCGGCATTATCCGTCTCAGGTTTGATGGGTCGGGACGCAGCAGTCCCCTCTCAGCCGGATTCATCCAGCTCCCCAGGTTTTTTATACGGTTATGGAAATATGATAATACATGCCGGGCAATGTGTCAACGTATTTTTTCTCCGGCTTCAACGTTTTCCGAAAAGCCTGTCCTTCTGCTTCCATAGCAGCAGAAGAAGCGGATAGCCGAGCACATAGCAGGCGATCAGCTCGCCGAGCGCGACAAAGCCCATGGTTGCGAAAAACGGGGCGTTTGCAATGAGCTTCCAGACCAAGGCAACGACAACGGCGTTGATTATGACGGGCGGAAGCGGCGCAAGCGGCTTGAGGCGTATTTTCCACGTCAGGAACGCCGCCAGCAGCGTTGCCAGGCTTCCGAAAATCACATCGTACGGTCCCGCGCCAACAAAAAAGTTTGCCACGAGACATCCCGCAAACAAGCCGGGGATCGCCGCCGGCGTGAGAAACGGGAGTACGGTCAGCGCCTCGCTCACCCTCACCTGTATCTGTCCCGAGCCCCCCGGTATCAATATCGTAAGGGCGGCATACATGGCTGCGACGACGGCAGCCTCGGTAATAAATCTGATTCTTGTTCTGTTCATCTTCATGTCCTTTCGGGACAGCTTCGAAGCTCCGCACCGCTAAATCCGTTTAACCGGGTAAAGAATATCCCCCCGCTTTTTAATTATTTAACGTCCCGTCAAATAATGCAAAAAATAAAAAAGGGCGTAATCCGCCCTGTTATACATGAATCGTACTCTGGTTCAAAAGTACAAATCGATTCCGTAGTTTTATTTATCGACAGGATGGTTTCGAACTGTCCTATTTATTTATACAAAGGATTATAGCACCATATTCCCGATTCGGCAATAGCTTATTTGCGGGCTTGAATTCTCACTGCGGACCCGCCGCCATCGCGCTCTCCGATATGATCTGCGCGGACTTGTCCATCAATACCGCCATCTGCGCCCGGGTTATCTTTTCGGCCGGCCGGAACAGGCCGTCGGGGTAGCCGGTTATGATCCCGTTTTCAGCCATTCGCATAATGGAATCAAACGACCAGGAGGAGGTATAGCGGCTCACGTCCTCAAACAGGCTCTTATTCGGGTCGACATCTCCGGTGAATTGCAGCACCCTGTCGAGCATGACGGCCATCTGCTCCCTGGTTATGGGCAGATCAGGCAAAAATTTGTTGTTTCCCATGCCCGCCACGATATTGTTCCTGGCCGCGATGCCTATTTCCCTTTGCGCCCAGTGGCCTGCAATATCGCTGAAATTCGCCGTCCCGGACGCCTGAGCGTCATTTTTGTCGAGCCCCAGCGCTCTTACCATGAGCACCGCCGCCTGCGCCCTGGTCAGCGGCGCGTCAGGCTGGAACAGCGAAGCGGAAGCGCCCACCATCCATCCCCTGTCAACAACCTTGAGTATATACTCCTCGGCCCAGTAATTCTGAATATCCTTGAAATACATGCCGTCCAGCCACAGCCTGTAGTAATCCCAGGTGCTTTGGCCCTCCTGCCCGAGGCTCCAGCTGCCCGTGCCCCTCAGATTGTATTTCTGCACCAGCTGCAGCTTGTACTTTATCGACTGCTCGTCCTCGAACCATATGTCATATTTGCCGGCATCCAGCTGTTTACCGAAGACGACCGGCTTTACGTCGCCGGGGTTTACTGTAATGACGGCCTTCGGGGACTTTTGATCGCTGTCGTAGGTCACAACGCCCCTGTAGTTGCTGATGAATTCCTCAACGGTATTGTTGCTCACGCCGTATCCCCCGTAAGACGAGCCCTGCTTCCAGAGCCTTCCGTAAAAGGCGATGCCGAGCACCAGCTTGTCGGGAGACACTTTCGTCAAAGCGGCCTTGATGCTTTCCTCCACAAACGCCCCGCTTGCCACCGGCCCCTCGGGTCCCCCCTCGTAATGCTCGTCATAGGTCATGAGCATCAGGTAATCGGCAAATTGGGCAAGCGCTGCGAAATCATAAGAGGCGTTCCACCCTGTGGTCAGGTTCCAGGGATTCGGCGCGACCGCTATGGAAACGCTCTTGCCGGAAGGAAGCTTCTGCTTCAAAAGCCTCATGAAATCGACATAGCTGCTCTTTTCTGCCGGCGTAAGGTTCTCAATATCCACGTCAACGCCGTCCAGATCGTAGTCCGATACGGCCTTTGCTATCTGTGAGGACAGGGCCTCCCTGTTAGCAAGGGCCTTTATGCCCTTCTGCC
>JAEZJL010000205.1 GCA_023415815.1 Bacillota bacterium
GCTCCCGACAGCTTTATAAGCGCCCCTCCGACGGGACAGGCAGGAGTCGGGACCTCTACGGCTCTCATATCGCCCGGGCCGTAAAAAACTGCTCCCTTCATAACGCTCGCTCCTTTTCTTTATATAACTTATTTAAAAACCAGCGTTATTGTCGAAGCCTCGGGAACAGGGACCTGTGCATATCTTTCCCTCACTTCCACGCTTATTTCGGTCGCTTCGCCCGGATTTACGAGAACAACGACATATTCGCCGTTGGGGTTGACGAAAGCCACCTGGTTTATCCCGTTAACGTCGCATTCGGATTCGATGCGCACCGCGCCGCGTTTTATGAACCTGCTGAAATGTCCGAGGGCATAATACTGGTGTCCGAATTTCACTTCGCGGGTCTTTGAATGTATCTGCAGGATCCCGCCGCCGTTCTCCTCCTCAAATCTGAAGAACGGGCCGACGTGAGGCTTTCCGAACTCGTTGAGGGCGATGTTCCACAGGAAGATGCTTCGCGACCAGTTCTTCATCATGTCCACATAACCGGTGCTGAGTCCGCAGACAGCCGTATTTGTCGGGTTGAAGCCCGCCCCCTCTTCGGTCATATGCACGTCGATTTCAGGATGCGCATCGCGCAGCTTTGTCATGGCCGTCGCGGGGCCTTCGTACGGGTGGAAGGCCGCACCCTTTACGACCGCCTTCAGGCCCGGGTCGTCAAGCATCCATTTTGCCCTTCTCCACATGATGTAGTTGTGGTCCATGATCCAGAACTCAATGTCGTCCAGGCCGTGCTTTTTGAGCAGGGGAGCCAGATAATCGCGCAGGAAGGCCATCTCCGTCTCCGGGTGCCAGTAGCATGCGGGCATCAGGCTCAGCTGGTCGGTCTCGCTTTCATTCTGGGAGGTGAGCGCGTTGATCTTTATGCCTGCCTTGCCATATTCCTGGATATAGCGGAGGTAGTATTCCGCATATGCCTCGAGGTATTTATTGCGCATCCAGCCGCCGGTCATGAGGCCGCCCGTCTTCATCCAGCCCGGAGGACTCCAGGGGGAGGACAGGAGGAAGAGCTCGCCGCTGATCTCGCCGGCTTGCCTGACAACCGGGATGATGTACTCGCGGTCATAATCGATGCTGAAGTTTTTCATTTCTATGTCGTCGGGCGTGTCGTCATAGCTGTATACCACCCGGCCGAAATCGCACTGGGCGACGGTCAGCCTGCCGACGTTGAAGCCCATGCCGGACTGGGAGTACAGGTTCTTCATCAGCTCTTCCCTTGCGTCCTTATCAAGGGTATTGATAAGATAACAGCTCGCATCCGTAAAAGCGCCGCCGAAGCCCAGGATCTCCTGATATTTTTTATCTGGGTCGAGCTTTATCACAGGAAGCTTCTGAACCTTTGACATCCCGCCGAACTTATAGTCCCTCACCCAGGACGACAGGGTGCTGGCGAACGGCCCTGCTTCAAGCTCCCTGTGCATTCCGTTCTTGTCGGTACATACAACCTTGATCATATTATGCGCCTCACTTTCTTTATTTTCCGGCGGGCCGGGCCGAGCCCGGACCGGCCTTTATTATTAGCTTGCCGGTATCTGCAGGCCTCATATCTTCAAGGCGCGGATCCTGTCTCTCAGATACTCTTTTACGCCTCTTTTCTGATATGCCAGAAAATCGAAGATACTCCCCTTCCTTTCAGGTTCTTTTAAGTAATCCTCCATCATCCTGTAGAACGCCTGGAAATTGCCCGTGCCGAAGTTTATTTTGCGGATGCCGTTTTTTATGGCGTCCCTGACCTGCTCGTCGGGTATTCCGGTCCCGCCGTGCAGCACAAGAGGTATCTCCACTCTGGAATCGATCTTCTTCAACAGCTCGATATCAAGCTCCGGCTCTCTTGCGTATGCGCCGTGAGCGCTTCCTATGGCAAGCGCGAGGCAGTCCGCTCCGGTCCTTTCGGCAAATTCGGCGGCTTTGTCCGGGTCGGTGTAATCGCTCTTATTGGTGTAATCGTCCGTGTTTGAAGCCGAGCCGACATGCCCCAGCTCAGCCTCCACATCCACACCCATGGCGTGGGAGGCCCTTACCACTTCGGCCGTCAGCCTTACGTTTTCTTCGAAATCAAAGGACGCGCCGTCCACCATGACCGACGTGAAGCCGTTGTGTATGGCGCTCATGATGGTTTCAAAGGATTTGCAGTGGTCCAGATGCAGGCCCACGGGCACTTTTGCCGCAGCCGCCAGATCCTTCGTTATATCCGCGAAGGCTTTGAAGGTGATCAGGTTCGTCATGCCGGGGTACAGCATCGCTATTACGGGCATGCCCTCCTCTTCGGCTGTTTCGATGGCATAGGCGATGCTTTCATAATTGAACACGTTGAAAGCAGCCACTCCAAAATTCTTTTCGTCCGCATATTTCAGTATCTCGTTGACTTTTTCCAGTGGCATAAACGAAGACTCCTTTATATTGTTTTTTTATTTATTGCCGGTATTTCAGTCCGTTTACAGCAGCATGAATTCCAGGTATGCATAGTTCATCTGGCCCTGCTCGACCGTATGGAGCGTACACACATGAAGGCCTTCCTCCAGGTCTATCCCGGCGATCCCTTCCATCCTGTTCCAGTGATGCCACTGCCGCCAATCCACGGGGTCGTCCTCGCGGTATGTCGATATTATATTGATCGGGCCAGTCCTGTCGGCATCATCGAACGAAATGGATATCGCGCCCCCTCTGTTGGAGGTGTAAAGGATATTTACGGAATACCTGCCGGTTTTCCTGACATCGACGGTATATTTCACCCATTCACCCGGATCGGTCCAGCCCACGTACAGCATTTCCTTCTCCGGCTCCACAAAATTATATGGGCTGTTGTCAATGTCGTCATAAAACTTTGTGTAGGAAATATCCACGCTTTCGCCAGCTCTGAAGCCGTTCAGGTACGAGCCGTTAAGGGGATTGAGCATGCCGCTTCCCCGGTTGACCGCTACGGTGTCGTGATACGCGACGCCTTCACCCCCCAGGTCGTAATATGCGCACATGACCCTTCCCGGTATGACCTGCGGGCCTCCTGCATAAACGGAATCCCCATATGGTTGTCCCTCATATGAAGCTGCCATATTATCCACCTCTCCATTTATATAAAATTGGGATTTTCCCATAAGCGGCGTTTTCAGGTCGAATTTACGTAATTTCTGGGCGACAGGCCGGTGACCTTTTTGAATACCCTGCTGAAGTACAACGGGTTGTCATAGCCGACGATTGAAGAAATCTCCGATATGTTTAAAAATGAATTTGAAAGCAGATATTTGGCTTCGTTGATCCGTATCCGGGTCAGGTATTCTATCGGCGTCACTCCGATTAAATCCTTGAATTTATGGGCAAACCGGTGCAGGCTCAGATTACACATGCCGGCAAGGTCCTCGACCTTAATTTTTTTGTTATAGTTGGAATACATGTATATCGTTATGTTTTTAAAGGAGTCGTTGGTCATGACAAGACTTTTCGAGGGACCGCCGGAAAGCTCTCTTGCAAATATGCAGAAAAGCTCGGTCAGATTAGCCGAGGCTATGCTTTGAAACATAGGCTTCTTTATCTGCACCTCGTTGATAATCTTTTTGAACAGCTCAATGCAGGGCGAAAGCACTCCGGTGTAATACGCCTGCTTGCCAAGCAGATTGCATTTTCCGAGCAGCTCCCTTACCGAATTCCCTGAAAAATGGAGCCAGTAAAGCTCCGTGAAATCCTTGAAATGATATTCGTAATTTTGGGGCTGGCCCGGCTGGAATACGATCAGGTTCCCTTCGGGAATTTCAACCGTCCCCTTCCCGAAATTGTAGTACCCTTTACCTTTCAGCAAATATATTATCTGATAGTCGACCCTGCCGAGATCTCTTGTGATTCTGTAGTTTCTTGTGATGAATTTTTGATAGCCGCAGCTTGTAACAAAAACAGGATCGTCAATATTTTCAACCCCGTTATCATCCCAATTATTTATGGAATTACCCGTTATGCTTATCATAAACGACCTCATATAGCAGTATTAAGGCAGTATTAATATACAATATTTATTGTAACATCATTATCTTTACCAGTCAACGCAATAGCAAGATAGTGCATATTTAAGCAGTATGATGTATTTATCTCATTTCTACACCAATGGTATAATTTTTCTATAATAGCATTACGATGTACAACATTTTCATCAATGAACCGTTACTATTTATGCTGCAGCTGCATGTATCTCCACCAATAACACAATAAGGAGCTCAATCATGGACGTAGTGGGAATTGACAATCCTGTTCTGGATTTGCTTTTGCACATTGACAAAATTCCACAAACAAACAGCTTCGAAAGGATGAGGCTGTACAGCTTTCAGGGAGGCGGCAAGGTGTCGACCGCCCTCGTCGCACTGGGAAGGCTCGGCGCTGAAACGGGAATGATCGGAGCCGTCGGAAAGGACCACTTTGGCGATTTTTGCGTAAACGATTTCAAAAGGCATAACGTCGACACCTCGCGGCTTAAATCACTGGAGGGGGTAAACACGGCTCTGAGCGTCTGCCTTGTTGAAAAGGAAACGAGCGGGAGAAGCTTCATTATTAAATGGGACAATAAAAGCAACCTGACGGTTGAGAACCTGGACGAGGAATACATAGCTTCAGCCAGGTACCTGCATCTGGCCAATTTAACGCCCGTTACCGTCGAGGCGGCCAGGATGGCGAAAAGACACGGTGTCAAGGTCGCGATCGACATCGACCACTACAACGGTGAAATAGCCGAAAACCTTAAATATATCGATGTGCTCATAGGCTCCGAATTTTTTTATAAAGCTGCCTGCGACGCGGAGCTCAGCTATGAGGAAAACCTGAGAAAGATCATGGAAAAGGGGCCCTCGCTTGTGGCTATCACCCTGGGAGATAAGGGCTGCGTGTGCTTTGACGGGGAGAGATACCTGAAGGTGCCCACCTGCACCGGTCTGGAAATCGTGGACACCTGCGGCGCCGGCGACGTGTTCCATGGCGCTTTCCTCTTCGGGCTGCTGAAAGGCTGGGACCTGGAGAAAACCGCCAGATTCGCCTGCGCCGTTTCCACAATCAAATGCACCAGGCCGGGCGGAAGGGCGGGCATACCGGATTATCCAACCGTGGAGAGGTTTCTGCGGGACGGGACTGTCGATTATACCCAGCTCGACGAAAGGACGCTTTATTACGAAAAAGCACTTTTCAATATAGAGATGAGAGGAGAATAACATGGAGTACAGAAAAATGGGCAGAAGCGACCTCAAGCTTTCGGAAATCAGCATAGGCTGCTGGGTCATGGGCGGCGATTACTGGGGCGGCGCCGAAGATGCGGAGTCGGTCGGCGCCATTCTGAAGGCCCTGGACTGCGGCGTGAATTTCATCGATACGGCGGTGATTTACGGAAAGGGAAGGTCCGAAGAAATCGTCGGCAGGGCCTTGAAGGGACGGCGGCACGAGGCGGTCGTATCGACAAAGCTGTGGAAAACCGACATGCGCTACGCAGATGTGTTTACTGCCTGTGAGGCAAGCCTCAAGCGCCTTGGAACGGACTACATAGACGCCTACTTCATCCACTACCCGAACGATGAGATTCCGATAGAGGAAACAATGAAGGCCCTGCTCGAGCTAAAAAAGCAGGGTAAAATCCGCGAAATAGGCCTTTCGAACTTTGACAGGTCCCAGATGGAAGAAGTACTGAAAATAGGCCGGTTTGAGGTGATCCAGCCCTGCTACAGCCTGCTGTGGAGGTTTATTGAGGATGAGGACCTGCCCTTCTGCATTGAAAACGAAATCGGTGTGGTAGCCTACAGTCCGCTTGCCCAGGGAATCCTGACCGGAAAATTCTCAAGCTCGACTACCTTTAAAGAGGGCGACGGGCGTGCGCGGGTCCCGCTTTTCCAGAAGGAA
>JAEZJL010000264.1 GCA_023415815.1 Bacillota bacterium
TCCTCGGTCGGGTCCATATAACCGAAGCTGGTGGTGAATATGATCTTACAGCCCTGATCGATGAGCTCGTTGATGGATTTCTTGGACTCCGCGCCCTCCGGTACGATTTCCTTGTAAAGGGTGGTCACGCCGAGCTTTTCTTCCAGATATTTTCTTCCGTTGTCGTGGGACTGTGTCCAGCCGCCGTCATTGACAGGCCCCACATAGATGAAGCCTACCTTCATGGCTTTCGGGTCCTTTGTGGCTTCGCTCTGGCCGCAGCCCGCGAGCATGAAAGTGAAAGCCACCGCCGTCACGAGTATGATTGCGATAAATCTTTTAAGCATTTCTGTTACCTCTCCTTTATCTTTATTTTCAGGACCTTTCGCAGCCCTGCAAAATATGAGACCCCGTTATGACCGCCCGAATTCAACGGCGCCCTGCCGCATCGACGTTATCACGGCAAGCGATTCCAGCCGCACGCCCGCCTCCCGGAGCAGCCGTCCGCCGTCCTGGAAGCCCTTCTCTATCACTATTCCTATCCCCGCAAGCTCCGCTCCAGCCTGTTCGGTGATGTCCTTCAGGCCGAGCGCCGCCTTGCCGTTGGCCAGAAAATCATCCAGTATGAGCACGCGGTCGCCGGCTGTGAGATATTTTTTGCTGACCCGTATTTTATAGGCCTTGTTTCTGGTAAAAGAATAAACTTCGCTCTCATAGGTTTCGGCATCAAGGTTTCGCGCCTCTGTCTTTTTCGCAAATACGACGGGCACATCGAAATGGAGGGCCGCAATACAGGCTACCGCTATGCCCGAGGCTTCAACCGTAAGAATCCTGGTGATCCTCTCGCCCTCGAATCTTCTTCTGAATTCCCTGCCGATCTCGTCCAGGAGCCTTACGTCAAGCTGATGGTTCAGAAAGCTGTCAACCTTCAGAATTTCAGTGCCTATAACTTTTCCGTCACTCAATATCCTTTGCTTCAGAAGCTCCATTTGTCGGGCATGTCCTTTCAAAATTCCAGGGGCTAAGCCTGTTGTGTTTAGAATATACTTAGGGGCGAAGGTTCCGCCCGTACCGGATACGTCTTATTACCGTAAGATAACCTAAAATTAAAAAACTCCCTGCCTTTAAATACGGCGGAGGAAGCTCAAAAAAGCTTCCGTAGCCGGACTATTTACGGCAGTCCTGTAGAAACTTCCGGGCCTTATTCCCGGAACTATACGAAATTAATATGCTCTTTTTTTGATGTCTTAATAATAACCTAACATATTTTAAAAAGCAATAAGCACATTGCACAAATATAGTAGTTCATGTCGAAATATCAGCTCCGGCAACAATATATTGTATTGACGTGCCGTGGGGGGGTATAATGGAGAGGGGACACACCTCTCCCTCCGACGGACTGTGCGTCGAGGTATGTCCCCTTTTGACGCTGAAGCTATCTGGGACACTTCTCTCCCGCCGGCGGACTGGGCGTCGAGAAATGTCCCCTTTTGACGCTAAAGCTATTTGGGACACACCTCTCCCGCCGGCGGACTGTGCGTTGAGAAACGTCCCCTTTTGACGCTAAAGCTATCTGGGACACACCTCTCCCGCCGACGGGCCGAGCGTCGAGAAATGTCCCCTTTTGACGCTGAAGCTATTTGGGACACACCTCTCCCGCCGGCGGACTGTGCGTTGAGAAATGTCCCCTTTGAAGGATGTTGGGGACAGTTCTTCAAAATCGGGTGTAGAAAGTGCCCTCTTTGGGTATTAATGCTGCTGGAAGGATGTTGGGGACAGTTCTTCAAAACCAGGTGTAGAAAGTGCCCGCTTTGGGTATTAATGCTGCTGGGGGACGGTTCTGCGGGAATATGGTTGGGGGACAGTTCTCCGAAACCAGCTCGCATGGGAGTTGGGCCTTTAGGGGCAGTTCAAATGCGGAGGGACAGTTCTCCAAAATCCAACGCACATGCGTTTAGTTTGGTCGTTGATGGGAATATGCGGTACTATACTAAATAGATTACGGGAGAGCGTTTATGGAAAAGACAGTAAGGGATGTTGTAATCATAGGCTGCGGCACTTCGGGGATATTTGCGGGTTATGAGCTCGCGGAAAGCAATCCCTCCCTTGATATACTTATGATCGAGCAGGGCAGCGATATATACGGAAGGATATGCCCTATAATGAAGGACCGGAAGCTCAACTGCCTCCGCTGTAAATCGTGCGGTATCATGCACGGCTTCGGGGGCGCGGGCGCATATTCCGACGGCAAGTTCAACTTCACCACGCAGTTCGGCGGCTGGCTCAACGAATATCTGGACAACGACGAGGTCATGCGGCTGCTCGAATACATCGACGGCGTTAACGTCAGATTCGGGGCGACCACCGAGCGTTACTCCACCGAAAGCCAGCCGGCTTCCCTGATAGAAAAAAAGGCGCTGGAAAATGACCTTCACCTGCTGCATGCCTCCGTAAAGCATCTCGGAACCGAAAATAACCTGAAAATATTGACGAAGCTCTACGAGCATCTTAAGAGCAGGGTCGAAATACGCTGCAATACGGAGGTGACCGCCATCCTCCCGGAAGACGGCTTTTACAGGCTGAAGCTCGGAAACGGGGACAGCGTCGACTGCCGTTATCTGATCGTCGCGCCAGGCAGATCGGGAGCCGAATGGTTTTCACAGCAGTGCCGGAAGCTGAATCTGAATCTGATCAACAACCAGGTCGACATAGGCGTCCGCGTCGAGCTCCCCGCAAAGGTTTTCGAGCACATAACGGATGTAGTCTATGAATCGAAGCTGATGTACAGGACAAAACAGTATGGGGATATCGTACGCACCTTCTGCATGAACCCCTATGGCCATGTCGTAAATGAAAATGTCGACGGTATCATCACCGTCAACGGGCACAGCTATACCGATCCCGCGCTTCGGAGCGAGAATACGAACTTTGCGCTGCTTGTAAGCAACAGGTTTACACAGCCCTTTACCGAGCCATACCAGTACGGCAAACGCATAGCTTCCCTCTCGAACATGCTGGGCGGAGGAGTTCTGGTACAGAGGTTCGGCGATCTGATCAAAGGCATCAGGACAAATGAACACAGACTGAGTCAGAGCTTTACCAGGCCGACCCTTAAGGCAACCCCGGGCGACCTTAGCCTGGTGCTGACAAAGAGGCATCTGGACAATATAATTGAGATGATTCATGCGCTTGACAAGATAGCGCCGGGGACCGCCAATTACGATACGCTGCTCTATGGTGTTGAAGTAAAGTTTTACAGCTCAAGGCTCGAGCTGACGAATAAGCTTGAAACCAAACTGCCGAACATGTTTGCCGTCGGAGACGGCGCAGGCATAACAAGGGGCCTCTCGCAGGCCAGCGCAAGCGGAATATATGTGGCGAGGACTATACTTGGCAGGTTATAACCATTTCCTTAACCGGATTATCGCCCATGCCGGGCGAACTGCAAAAGCCCCGGCGGCTTCAATGCCACCGAGGCTTTTATCATGCTTGCATACTGCAGAAAACCTTATCCGAGCAAATACTTTAACGCTTCCTCTTCGGTAGAAAAGCGTGCGATATTCGAGTTGGAGTTTGTCCCCTCTCCGATTCTCTTCATTTGCATCTGCGCCATTGCGCCTTCATGTATGGCCGCCATTTTTTTAGAAGAGGACGCGCATTCCGATTGTAATGTTTGAAGTACCGGCAAAACATCCGGAGACGCCGGTTTAAATCCCACAAGATTTGCCAGCACCACAAAATCCTTTGGTTTAAATTGTCTTAAGGCGGTTTTAACCTCCTCCAATAGAGTATTCACTTCATCTGTTTTTAAAAAACCGCTGGCTGTAACTTTAACAAGCTTTTTGGTTTTGTCGACCTCAACCTTATACATCGAAAGCCTCCTTATGCTAAAATATTAATATCTTAACGCAATCTACATAGAATGTATAATTGGCGTTAATTCCACAAAATAATGCATTTGAGTGCAAAATATTATAAGTATGTAAAAATATTATATATTAGCCAGCGATTTTGTTCAATAAAAATATTGTTTTTTTGAAAATTTTGTCGTTTTTTATATAATAATTCTTTCTTTGTAGGTATTGTCCGTCCGCACCTGCACATCCGCCAGATTTTTATCGAAGAAGCTTACAACCCTTTCCTTGTATACCTCTTTGGCAATACGGAGTCCCGTCAGATGATAGGCGCCCTGTATCATCCAGTATTCCGCTCCGGGCGAGTTCATGATCGAGAGCGCTTTCTGAGTGCTTCCGGGCGGGTTCATGAAATCCTTCTCCCCCTGTATGAACAGCGTCGGAGTCTCTCTCAATTTTCTAAGCGCAGCTGTGGTTTTTACCTCAATCTCCCTTAAATCCGTTATTAAAAAGCATAATTTTGCGAAGGCGGATTTAAAAAGCTGGTTTTTAATACCGTTAAGTCCGGCGACGTACTCCAGATAATCATTGACATATAAAAACGGACCTCCTTCCAGGACTACCGCTTTTATGCGGCTGTCAACGGATGAATGCATAATGCCGGCTACGGTACCCATTGAAAGGGCGAAAATTCCCATAGGGAGCCCGCCGTAACCGGTACTGCGTATGTATTGGATGACTGCGGCCAGCTCGGGACTGTGATCAAAATAGACCTTATTGATTTTGTCACTTTCACCGTGATTCAGAAAATCGAAGCCCGCCGCAGCATAACCGGCCTCGCACAAAAATTTCGCATACCGGAGCATGGCTTCCTTGCTCCCTCCGAGATTATGGCACAAAACAATCATCCCTTTAGGGTTTTCGTACAGCTTTGCAATATATCCCGTAACCTTGTGCTTGTCCAATGTCTCAACTTCAAAGCATTCCCTTTTAAGGCTTGCGTTTACAATCGAAATGTTTTTGTTATTCACCTGAATCAATTGCCTTAATATTTTATTCGCTTTCCTGAATGCAGCTATATATAAAGCTCCGATAATTGATAAAATTGTTGAGGCTACCATAAAATACAGCATACCACTCACTCCTTTACCACTCACAACCAGGCAAACTCCTATATCAAGGTAACGTTTTCTATTCGGGCAGGTAAAAACCGGGCTCGAATTCAAAATGGTCATTTACGGGAGCGGCCTTTGAATCGGCCACTGTAAATGAACCCTTTGCTTTGAAATAGACATCCCCCCCTTCGTCTTCAATGTGGCCCTGTACATTGGAAATCCAGCGGTTTGCAGAAACAGCCTCGGCAATGACCCTCATTTTTCTGTCCAGCGGGACCGGCTTTAAGGTTCTTAGATTGAATTCCAGCATAACGGTAGGATGCCTGAGTACGCAGGCGGGAGCCCAGGCCATCGCTTCGATCAAAATACCGGCTGCGATCCCGGGATGGGCAATGCTCTCCGAGGTAGCGTATCTTTTGTCGAGGATAAAGTCAGCAAAGACCTTATTTCCTTCATAATAATAAGTCATATTAAGGCTGATGGGATTTTCGACGCCGCAGCATAGGCAGTTCCTGGATTTCGGTATCGGATGGATCATTGGGTCCTCCACCTCCCTTTATCACAAAACAGCTTATCTTACCGGTCTTTCCTTAATTTTTGCAAGCAGGGCGTACTTGTTCTTATACTCGTTTATCATCTCATTGTTTTTCTCAATTGCCTGTTCTCTCGATATACCGGCAAAATGATACAGAGGCCTGTTGATCAGCTCCAGCGTTTCTTTCGCGATATGTCCATGGCCGGCCGTCTCCCGGCCCGCCCTCCTCAAGCCCTCAAAAAACGGGGAGCACTTTGACCTTATCTCATTGTCCGCGAACAGCTCCCCAAAGCCGACACATATGCTGCCCAATGAAATGAACGCATTCCGGTTTTCTCCGTCAATCACATTCTGAACCATACGCTCATACATATCAATGAGAGGCCTGAACACATCGTCCCCGTCAAAAGCACCGTTGGCGATCAAAAGGGCCTTCCACTTTTTTTGAGGGTAGCGTATCGGGTGGTAGACCTTTCCGCCGACGATGACATATTCAGGCATGGTAAGTGGGAAAAGCAGCCTTTCCATGAGAAGCTTTGTATAGCCGGAGGAGCCGAAAAGATATACGGGCGTCGCAAACACAAAAATATCGGCTTCCAAAAGCTTTTCTCTCAATGCATTCACATCGTCGTCAATAGTGCAGACGCCGGGCGTCCTCAGCCAGCAGCCGAGGCACCCGTTGCAGGGTGAGAGCTTAAGCTTCCTGATGTATATGATTTCCGAATCCGCCCCTGCTTCTCCGGCTCCTTCCAGGAAATGACCGACGATCTGCTCGGTGTTGCCCCTTTTCATCCGGGGGCTTCCGTTAAACACCAGTATTTTCACTGCAATTCCCCCTGTTCAGCCTATACCCGCTCCTCCGTCCAGTACGACCACATTTCCAGTCAGATACAGAGGACTCTCGGAAGCAAGGTATGCGACGACGTTTGCCACCTCTTCAGGTTCACAGAAACGCCGTGCGGGAACCGACGCCAGCAGGCTTTCGCGCGCCTTCTCAGGCATTGCCTCTATCATTGCCGTATTCACTCCGCCCGGCGCAACCGCGTTAACCGTGACGCCGTAAGCGGCGACCTCCTTTGCAAGAGCGCGCG
>JAEZJL010000357.1 GCA_023415815.1 Bacillota bacterium
ATGTAGTCGTCTTTACGCTGCTGAGATACCTCTCGGGCGTCATTATCGGCTCACTCGGACGAAGCGACGAGCACGGCAGGATAAACACAAACAACGAGGTCTACGTGCAGCATAATACGGCCGCTTCTCTTTTTTCGGTATCGCTTTCTATTATATTCGTATCGGCAATCCGATTCCTGAACCTGGCGGAGGGCTATGTCGGGGCGTCTGTCTACAGGATCCTGGTGGTGCTGGTATTCACGCTGGCGGCGCTTATTGTCTACTGCCTGCTGCTGAGGCGCAAGACGACACTTTTTAAGGAAATCTTTTTGGACAACAACCCTGCGGCGGGTTTGAGCCTTGCAGGCTTCGTATTCGCCGTGGAAATACTGCTGACGAATGCGGCTGCGCTCCAGGTGGACTTCGACCTCCCCGCGCTTGCGGCGCTCTCGGCCGTCTGGCTGGCGCTTCTGGCGGTGCTGTCGGTACTGTTCAAATATATTCTTACAAGGCTTATCAAAATAGATATCTGGAAGGAAGTATACGAGCAGAACAACATCGGAGCGGCTCTGGGCCAATGCGCCCTGTATACGGGTATAGCCCTGGTGCTTGTAAATTTTGTGAAATAGGGGAAATAAAAAGCGGCATAGCCGGCGTCGGAAGCAGGCTATGCCGCTGCGGGTCATCCCATGTCACTCCAGGATATCAAGTCCGTCCACCGCACTGTCGCCGTTTGGTCCGGAGGTCTCTGCAGAGCCGTCCGACGGTTCGGTTCCGGTAGTTTTCTTTTCGGCATCCTTGCTAATGAGCGAGGTGTTTCTCGGGAAGGGCGCATTAAACTGGAAGTTGCCCATATATTCCTTTTCAACCTTCCCGGCGATTGTGAACTTCACCTTCTGGATGTCCGTAAGTTCGGTCAGCGTATTGGCAATGGAGTATATGGTCATTTTTTCCGCGTCCTTGCCTCCGGGATGCTTGCTTTTGAATTCCTTGGACATATCCACCGTGGCTACGCCGGCGCTGATGCTGACGGGCGTGCGGAGCGTGGCGCCTGCCGGTATGGTCGCCTTATAGCCGGTACCTGTGGACGGGCCCTTTATGAGCTCGCGCACGATTACCGATGCGAGATGGCTTGTGCCCTGTTTGGCATCGGATATGGGTATATATCTGATTTCAAGCTTCAGTTTCGTATTATCCTCATTGGCAAAATACAGATGTATCGGGACCTTGTTTGTCAGCTCCTTAGCCTCATTCTCGCTTATCACGATGCTGCTGACAGGACGCAGCTCATCCTCGGACCCGTCCTGCAGGCCCATCTTCTGCAAAAGGCTGCATCCCGAAAACACCGTCAATATAAAAACACATACGGCAACAATGGAAATAATTCTACGCATACTCCCGGCCACCTCACATAATACTTCAAAGAGTTCTTCTACGATATTTTTATGCCGGGATTGTCAACAGTATTCTACATCGGGTAAATTTTTGTCCCATGTGCAGGGATTGAGCCTTAAGGCCTATTTATTTTTACATCCTTCAGCAATATTTCCACAATTCCCTTTATTTCCTCGTCCACGACGCTGTAGCATATCTCCAGGCCGTTTCGCGAGCCCGCGATGATGCCGGCGGCCTTCAGCCTGGACAGGTGCTGGGAGACCGTGGACTGGGGCAGCTTCATGCATTCCTGTATCTTTGTCACATTGCAGCCGCCCTCCAGCAGACCCTTGATAATGCAGAGCCTGTGAGGATGCGAAACAGCCTTCAGCTTCTCCGCCTTGGCCTCAAAAACCTTTAAATCATCCAATCCTAAAACCTCCATTTAAATTGCTTCAGCGTCAAAAGGGGACATTCCCCGAAGCCCGATCCGCCGGAGAGAGGTGTGTGTCCCCTCTCCCTAGACAAACAAGCTCATGTCGGAATCCTCGGCTGAAGCGAGCATGGACGCCACGCCTCCGATTTTGACCCCGTCGAGAAGCTCTTCCTTTTTAATGCCCATCAGATCCATCGACATATTGCAGGCAACCAAATCCACACCGGCGGCCACGGCCTGGCTGATGAGCTCCTCCAGGGAGCTCACATTCTTCTTTTTCATAAGATATCTTATGAGCTTCGGCCCGGCGCCTGCCATATTCATGCGCGAGAGCTTGAGTTTCTCGGAGCCCCTGGGCATCATCATGCCGAACATCCTTGAAAGAAAATCCTTCCTGAGCTTCGCCTTTTGGGCTTTGCGCAGTATGTTGAGGCCCCAGAAGGTGAAAAAGACGGTTACCTTCCGGCCCATGGAGACCGCGCCGTTTGCGATTATGAATGCCGCTATGGCCTTGTCGAGGTCTCCGCTGAACACAACCAGGGTCTTGTCGTTTTTAGTCTCCGCCATACCTCTTCCCTCCCCTGTTCCGGCCTTTTTTATGACCGCCGTAAAGGCATTGTTTTCGAATCCGAGGGTTATTAACTTGTTGCCCGTCCTTTCGCACCAGGCCCGTATATCCTCCCCGAAGCCGGGGTCCGTGGCCTTCACCTCGAGCGTCTCCCCGTGATTCATGGACTGGATCGTTTTGAAAACCTGCATTATGGGGCCCGGGCATTGAAGGCCGCAGGCGTCGACGGTAACAGAGGCGCTTTCCGGGCAGTCTGCGCCTTCGCAGCCGGCTGCTTTTATCAGGTCGTCCTTCATGATCACGTCATACTCGTAAATATCCTCGTTGGCCTGCTTCTGAACTGCCGTCTGATATGTCTTCAGGCCTCCGCTCAGGTTTCTGGCCGAGCCGAAGCCGTTCTGGACGAGTATCCTGCAAGCTATATAACCGCGCAACCCGGCCTGACAGAATACATAAAGGTCCCTGTCCTTCGGCAGCTCGTCAAGTCTGCCGCGAAGCTCGTCAAGCGGTATGTTCACCGCTCCCTCGATTGTGCCGAGGCTGTATTCCGCTTCGGACCTGACGTCCAGAAGCAGCGTCCGGTCCCTGTCGAGCCCGGAAACATCATGCCAGTGGAATATCCTGCTGTCACCCTTCAGGATGTTTGCTGCCGTATATCCCGCAATGTTTACAGGGTCCTTCGCCGAGGAATACGGAGGCGCATACGCAAGCTCCAGCCTTTCGAGGTCGTAAACAGTCATTCCGGCGCGGATAGCCGTTGCGATAACGTCTATCCGCTTATCCACCCCGTCGTAGCCTATTATCTGAGCCCCCAGCACTTTGCCGTCCTCCCTGCCGAAAAGCAGCTTTATCGTCATCGGTATGGCCCCCGGATAATAACCCGCGTGGGAGGGCGAATGGGTGAAGGATTTTTCATAATCAACGCCTTTTCTTTTTAGAGTCTTTTCACTGCTGCCTGTTATGGCTACCGTTATATCGAAGATCTTAACTATCGA
>JAEZJL010000412.1 GCA_023415815.1 Bacillota bacterium
CATCAGCATACCTTCCTCCCGCCCGGCTTTTTCCCTGTCGAGCGTCGGTTTCCCCTCATATACGAGGCCTTTAAACGTAAAAATTCCCGTCAGCCGGATCCCTTGATAACCGCTGATCGCTTTTGCAAAATCCACCGCCTTCTCATACGGCACGCCCGTCCGCCTCAAGCCCGTATCCACTTCCATGCGGACTTCGATTTCCTGGCCGTCGGAAAAGGCCGCCTCAGCCAGCTCCTTTGCCCCTTTAAGGCTATCCGTGCCGACGATCAGCCGGATTTTTCTGTTTAATTCCAGGACCCGCTTCACTTTGCCTTCGCCGATTACCGGATAGGCGACAAAGATATCCCGTATACCGTTTTCCGCCATAACCTCGGCCTCGCCCAGCTTTGCCACGGTTATGCCGCACGCTCCCGCTTCCAGCTGCATTTTCGCGACCCCCGGGCTTTTATGGGTTTTCGTATGGGGGCGCAGCTTACACCCGCTGTTCTTTGCAAGCAGCGCCATATTTTCAATATTGCGCAGCATTGTTTCATAATCGATTACAAGGCACGGCGTCTCTATTTTCACAAATATACATCCCTTTGCTGTTTTTTATATTTCGAATATACCTTCTATTTCCACTGTGATGTCACCGGGAAGCTCATTGGTGCCGATAGCGGAACGCGCGTGCTGTCCGGCTTCACCGAAGAGATTCACAATAAGCTCGGACGCGCCGTTCATTACCTTCGGCTGTTCCCCGAAGCCGGGCGCGCTCGCGACAAAGCCCAGCAGCTTGACGACGCTTTTTATTTTATTCAGGTCGCCGGTATAATCGTGCAGAACGCTCAGCATGTTCAATGCGGCAATACGCGCCGCTTCCCGGGCTTCTTCAAGGGACACGCCGGCCCCGGCCTTGCCTTTTACAACCGGCACGCCGTTGCGCGTACAGCCCTGTCCCGCCGTAAACAGCAGATTTCCGGCTCTTTTCACCGGGGTATAAATACCGCCTCGCGGCGGAAGAGGCGGCAGCTCAAGGTTCAGCTTTTTCAAATTTTCATAAACGCACATATTCTCTCCTCCTTAGCAATCTGTAGCTCCTGTTAAAATCGTTACCTGTTCTCTATTTTATCCCTTTACGGAGCCTATCGTCAAACCGGTGATAAAATATCTTTGCAGGAAGGGGTAGAAAATAATGATGGGGACGGCCGTAAGGATGCTGGCAGACGCCTTAAGCGTGCTGTATACGACGGTCTGATCCTGAGAGGCGGAGCCGGCCGATGCGCCAAGGATCGAGCTGCCTGCGACGATGTTTCTCAGGACCAGCATGACCGGGTAGAGGGAATTGTTGCTCATGTAGATCAATCCATAGAACCAGTCGTTCCAGAAAAACACGGCGATAAAAAGTGTAATGGTGGCAATCGCCGGTTTGGACAGAGGTATGATGATTTTCGCCAGAATGCCGATATAGCTCATCCCGTCGATCAGCGCGGCTTCTTCGATGCTGTCCGGCAGCGCCATAAAGAAATTGATAAGAATGATCAGGTTAAAAGGGCTTATGGCGAACGGGAGCAGATAAGCAAGCACCGTATCGGTAAGCCTTAACGATGAAACCACCAAAAAGTTGGGAATGATCCCTCCTGTAAAAAACATGGTGAATATGACCATATTCATGATGAAGCCTCTGCCTTTAAGAAAGGTCTTGGATAGAGGATAGGCGAATATGATGGTCATGAACAGCGCGATGAAGCTGCCTGCAAACGTATAAAAGACAGTGTTGCGGTAGGCGATAAAAAAATTGGGGTAGGACAGGATCGTCTTGTACGCATCCAGATTAAAGCCCATCGGATATAAAAATACTTTTCCTTCGATAACGGGTTTTACGTTACTCAGAGATAATGAAAGCATATACAGGAACGGATAAATGCATGCAAAGAGGATCAAGACCATCAATAGGTTGTTTGCAACGGAGAATATCCTGTAGCCTGTCGATTTATTACCCATCGTATATCACCACCTTTCAATAGAGGCTTTGGCCGGTCAAAGACTTGCTGGCCTTGTTTGCGGAAGTCACCAGGATGATCCCGATGATCCCGCCGAACAGCCCCACGGCTGTCGCATAGGAATAATTCGCCTGGACCAGGCCTATCCGGTAGACAAACGTGTCGATAATGTCGCTTACTCCTGAATTTTGAGGCGTATAAAGGAGCAATACCTTTTCAAAGCCCAGGCTCATCAGGTGCCCGACTCTGAGAATGAACATGACCATGATGGTCGAAAGGATGGACGGTATCGTGACATAGATGGTCTGCTGCCATCGGTTCGCTCCGTCAATCATGGAAGCTTCATATAGCTCGCTGTTGATTCCGGTTATCGCGGCCAGATATACAATGGCGTTCCAGCCGGTAAACTGCCATGTGTCGCTGAGTATGTATAGCGGCCGGAAATATTCCGGCTCATTTGCGAAGTAGATCGGGTCCATATTGAACAAAGCTTTCAAAAAATAATTTACAACGCCGGAGCTTGGCGACAATATTTCCGTAAGCATCGATATCACCACGACCGTCGCGAAAAACCTCGGCATGTAGGACACCGTCTGCATGAGCTTCTTGAATTTAGTTGAAGATAATTCATTTAAAAGCAAAGCGAAAATAATCGGTATCGGGAAATTGATGACCAGATTGAGCACCGAAAGCAGCAGGGTGTTCATAAAAGCCCGCCAGAATGCAGGGTCCGCCATGAAAATCTTAAAATACTTGAGGCCTACCCACTCGACTCCGAAGGGAGAAGCGCCAGGTCGGGAGCTTCTGAACGCCAGGACATTGCCGAACATGGGCAGGTATTTAAAAATGATAAAGTATAGAACAGGTAATACCATCAGAAGGTAAAGCTGCCAATACTTCCTGAAATAACGCTTTCCCCAGGTTTCCATCATACGCCTCCAACCTTCATGCATAATTCGAGCTATGGGAGAAACCCGCAGGCGGTTTCTCCCGCGGTCTCTCCCACATTAAAAGGTTATTGATTCCTTTTCAGGACCTCGTTGTATATTTCAGCCAGCCTGTCGATATTTTTGGACTTAGCCTCCGCGACGTATTCGTCCCAGTCCTTATCCACGCTCTTCAGTCCTGTGATAAAGCTGTTCGTCCAGACCTCGAACATATCCGACAGGGGCGCCAGCAATAATCCGACCTCTTCAGCCTCGGCATCCGTGAACTTGGGAAGAGGCGGTTTGGGTGGAATCCCATTCTCCATTTGATCAACCGCATTGTTGATTTCCGTGTAGTGCAGATCCTTTTTCAGCAATTCGTCGGATTTGATCCATACCATCTGCGTATTGACGGTGCCCAGGCCGAAATTTATCTGCAAGGCTTTGAACAATCCGTTGGGATCATTGACATACTTGTCCTTATACTGCACTTTTCCGTCCACAAGGTCAAAGCTTACGCCTTCCTTCCCCTGGCTGAACAGCTTGACCGTTTCTGGGCTGTAGAACAATTTGTCGATCGTTTGGACCAGTCTTTCGAAATCCGGTCTCTTTGCAGCCGTGCCCGAGATTGCCCCGCCTGCGTTCAAACGCTTTGCCGAAAGGGTGTGCGCTCCGTAAGGCCCTTTTAACGGCGGCAGCATGTCGAAGCTCATCTTCTCCGTGCTCCTGTTCGTTATGATGCCGCCGATTTGATCATACCAGCCATAGGAAGCCATGGATTTGCCGGTGGCCAGCTTTGACGTCCATTTATCGCTGGGATTGATCAGCTCGGGGTCGATCAGCCCTTCGGAATACAGGCGTGAGAAGTATTTCAGATATTCCTTGAAACGGTCTGAAACAGCGGCTGTAAAATATTCCTTCTTTTCCCTGTCATAGGAGAGCACATAGGAACCGCTGTCGGAATCCTCGCCCAAGCTGACGCCAAAGGGCGGCATGCTGAAGTCAAAAAGGTAATAGGGTCTCTGGTAGATGGTCAGCGGATAGGAAGAAGGATTTTTGGCTTTGAATACCTTCAGAACG
>JAEZJL010000091.1 GCA_023415815.1 Bacillota bacterium
CGATTCGCCCGTTTATAAATATATCGGAGAAGACAAGGCGGGAGGTATCGCCGGCGAGGCGGATGATTGTCTCGGAAAGGAATTTCGATTTTTCAAACGCGATAGCGGGAAGCGGGGAATAATAAAGAAAGGTATCGCTCTCCAGGGTAATCGCCGTTCTGCGGACAGCCTCCCCGCCCTCCATCCTGTGTATCTTTTCAAAGGCCTGCGACGTGATTGCGGCATGACTGCCATGCTTCAGCGTGATGCTCGCGTTATAGCGGTCGTTCTCCATAATGCCGGCGCTTGCGGACATGAGCATTATCTCTATGCCCTTCTCCCGTTCGAACGGCTTCGCGACCTTATAAGGCGCGGTAAAATAGCAATCCTCCAGATAGGTTCTGCCATTTTTGGAGGCTATGCATATTTTAAGCTCGCTTGACCTGCCAAAAGCGCTGTTCATATCCTGCCCCATCCTATCGCTACAACAGCAGCGCATTGTACCTGAGCCATTCAACCACCCGGTCCACGCCCTGGCCCGACCTTATATCGGTGAACAAAAAAGGTCTGTCTCCGCGCATAAGCCTTGAATCGCGCTCCATGACTTCGAGGCTGGCTCCTACGTATGGCGCGAGGTCGATCTTGTTTATGATGAGCAGGTCTGAGCGCGTTATTCCGGGTCCGCCCTTTCTGGGAATCTTGTCGCCCTCCGCCACGTCGATTACAAATATCGTGAAATCGGCCAGCTCGGGGCTGAAGGTCGCGGAAAGATTATCCCCTCCGCTTTCGATGAATATGATCTGCACTTCGGGGAAGCTTTCCGCCATTTGCTCGACTGCCTCCAGGTTCATTGAGGCGTCTTCCCGGATGGCCGTGTGCGGGCAGCCGCCGGTTTCGACCCCTACGATGCGGTCGCTGGAAAGCACGCTGTTTTTTATAAGGAACTCGGCGTCTTCCTTCGTGTAAATGTCGTTTGTCACGACGCATATCTCGTATTCCGTGCTCAGCCGGCGGACCAGAGCTTCTATCAGGGCTGTCTTGCCGGAACCGACAGGTCCCGCGACGCCGATTTTTACATAAGACATAGTAACATACATTCCTTTCGCTTGTATCCGGAGTATAAAAATCCATAAAAGCTCGTAACGCTTATCTTTCCGCTCTCAACTCTTATCCTACGACATATATAGCCTCGAGTATAAATCCTCGTGCTGCATGCACCTTATGTCATACGCAGGCTGCGCCAGGCCAAGCATCGTACGGTCAGGCTTCAATGCTTCGCAGGCTATCTCGTCGAGCAAGCCGTAACAGGCCGCCAGCATGCGCTGCCCCGAAAGCTGGCTCAGCGGTATGATTTTGACGCAGGCGGTGGCCATCGCCGAGGCATATGAATAAGCATACGTTTCAAGCATTTCCGTCTTCCCTATTTTATTGGAGGCGCAAAAGACTCCATAGGCCACGCAGTGATTGGCAGGCTCCTTTATTATTGCAAGTTCGGAGCAATACTGCAGAAACGTCCCCCCTCCGGAAGCATTGTCAAAAGCGCGGACGGTCTTTATAAACCGCGACCCCAATTTGTGCGACCCCGTCCTTATCTCCTCCGGGACCTTTATCGCCGTTATTTCTTGCTCCAGCAGGACAATATTTTCGATATCCGCAGCCAGAGCATCGTCGTAAGCGATTGAAGCCGCCAACAGGTCCGTGTATAAAAAGCAGCCCTTCAAAACCGCCTTCATGTATTCCGACGCAGTTGCCTCGTCCTTCACAAGCCCTTTCTGGACATAAGTTTCCAGCCCATAGGACTGCGTATAGCCTCCTATCGGAAAGAGCGAATCATTTATCTGCAGCAGCAAATACCTGTCCGCGGGCCGGCCCTCGTTTATCGTCATTCGTGTGTATGCGGGTGTGAGTGCGAGTGCGAAGATATCGCAGCAGAAATTGCATTGCTGCCGCTTAGCTTTAGCCGCTTCACCTCATACTTATACCCGAGCCTTTCTATCATATCCGCCATCGGCCTGTCAAAGGGGATAACGAAAGTATTATCACTATCCCCGTAAAACAGCGGCGCGTGCCGGTTTCCTATCTCGTAGCACAACTTCGCAAGCCGCTTGCTATCATGGACTTCCACTGTGATGCAGTCGCACGGCAAAATATCCACCGCATAGAGGGCATCCCCCTCCCGGGCGAGCACATCCCCCTGGTACAAGCCCCGGTGGGCGGTGTGATGGTCAAGGCGTATCACAATATCCGCCCCGTCGGACGCGGCTTTGCGGTGCAGCCTTTTGGCGCATTCGAACCAGTCGAAGCTTACATGCTTCACCTCAATCCACTTGAATTGAGCGTCATTGACATTGCCTAGCACGGTTTCAACTATCATTATAACCTCCATGTCGGTTGTATACCTGTAAGCTATCCCTCGGGTTACAACTACTATCGTTGTAACCTTCACGTCCCCGGTGTTCTGGTGAACTGTCCCCTCAGCCGCATTGCACCGCGGCTACCCGTGAACTGTCCGACCGATACCGTCCCGCCGGCGCCGGTGATCCCTCCGGGTATGCTCCGTCGGTGCCCATGGCGCCCGGAGGCTTCAGAACAGATTATAAAGCTGCGCCAGTGCCAGCTTTTCAAACGGCTCGCATTTTACATGCTCGCCGTCGACCGTTACCTTGTAGGTCTCAGGATCTACGGCGATTTCAGGGGTGCCGTCGTTAAAGCGCATATCCTTTTTGGTGATTTGCCTGCAGTTTTCAGACGGCAATACCGTTTTTTCAAGGCCGTACCGGGCTTTTACGCCCTCGTCGTACGCCGCTTTTGACACAAAGGTTATACATGTGTCATATAACGCCTTGCCGTAAGCGCCGAACATATTTTTATACATCACCGGCTGGGGCGTGGGAATGGACGCGTTCGCGTCTCCCATGCGGGAGGCTATGATCATGCCGCCCTTGATGATCATTTCGGGACGTACGCCGAAAAACTGCGGCTTCCACAGGACCAGGTCGGCCCATTTTCCCGTTTCCACCGAGCCTACATATTTCGATATCCCGTTGGTAATTGCCGGATTTATCGTGTACTTCGATATATATCTCTTTATCCTGAAATTGTCACCGCAGGTATCCTCTTTGAGGCTGCCGCGCTGCTTCTTCATCTTGTCGGCGGTCTGCCACGTGCGTATGATGACCTCGCCAACCCTTCCCATCGCCTGCGAGTCCGAGCTCATCATGCTGAATACACCCATATCGTGCAGGACGTCCTCCGCCGCTATTGTTTCGGGGCGTATCCTCGAATCCGCAAAGGCGACGTCCTCAGGAATCTTACTGTCAAGGTGGTGACACACCATCAGCATGTCCAAGTGCTCGTCGATGGTGTTGACAGTAAATGGCATGGTGGGATTGGTCGAGGACGGAAGTATATTCGGCTCTCCGGCAGCCTTTATGATATCCGGGGCATGGCCTCCGCCTGCGCCCTCTGTGTGGTACGTATGAATGGTCCTGCCGTTTATCGCCCTGATCGTATCCTCTACGCAGCCGGCTTCATTAAGCGTATCGGTATGGATGGCGACCTGGATATCGTATTTATCGGCCGCGGTCAGGCAGGCGTCTATTACCGCCGGGGTGCTGCCCCAGTCCTCATGTATTTTAAGGCCCATCGCCCCGGCCCGGATCTGCTCGGCCAGCGGAGCCTGGGAGGAGCAGTTGCCCTTGCCCAAAAAGCCCAAATTCATCGGCAGGCCTTCGGCAGACTTCAGCATTTTCTCCATATTCCATGCGCCGGGCGTGCAGGTGGTGGCATTGGTACCGTCGGCAGGGCCGGTCCCGCCTCCTATCATGGTGGTGACGCCGCTGTACAGAGCGGTTTCGACCTGCTGGGGACAGATAAAATGTATGTGCGAGTCGATGCCTCCCGCAGTAATTATCAGCCCCTCGCCCGCGATCGCCTCGGTAGCCGCTCCGATAATCATTCCCGGCGATACCGACTCCATGATATCGGGGTTCCCCGCTTTGCCTATGCCTGCGATATTGCCGTTTTTAATTGCTATGTCGGCCTTATATATGCCCGTATAATCAATGATGACCGCATTTGTTATTACAAGGTCGGGCGCTCCGTCTTCTCCGGTCACGGTGCTTGACTGTCCCATACCGTCGCGGATGGTCTTGCCTCCGCCGAACTTCACTTCATCGCCGTATACGGTGAAGTCCTTCTCGATCTCCGCGAAGAGCTCGGTATCCGCAAGGCGTATTTTGTCGCCTGTGGTAGGCCCGTACATCATCTGATAGTCCTGTGCAGATATTTTATAAGCCAAATGAGCCGCCTCCCTTCATATAAACTTCTTTTGCCTTGCATTCTCGAGAGCGCGCTGCCGATTGGCTTCGTCCGCCTTCCCGTTTACAAGGCCGTTATTCCCCATGGCGATATTTGCCCCTCCGAAGCCTACCAGGCTTACGGTTTTTTCCTCTCCGGGCTCAAAACGCACGGCTGTGCCCGAAGGGATGTCGAGCCGCATGCCGTAAGCCTTTTCCCTGTCAAACCTCAGCAGCCTGTTCGCCTCGAAGAAGTGAAAATGGGAGCCGACCTGTACCGGACGGTCGCCGGTATTCGCCACGGTTATCTCCGTTGATTGCCTGTTTTCATTAAGTATTATGCTTCTTTCCCTGACTATGATTTCTCCCGGTATCACATGAATCACCTACCTTATCGGATTGTGAACGGTTACGAGCTTGGTGCCGTCGGGAAAGGTCGCCTCGATCTGAACCTCCTGGACCATTTCCGGCACTCCCTCCATAACATCGTCACGCGTCAAGATTTTGGCCCCCAGCTGCATCAGCTCGGTCACGGTCCTGCCGTCGCGGGCGTATTCCAGAAGCTCCGAGCTGATCAGCGCCACCGCCTCTACGTAATTCAGTTTAAGCCCCCTGAGCATCCGTTTTCTCGAAAGCTCTCCCGCAAAATGCAGCAGCAGCTTTTCGGTGTCCTTCGGCGTCAAATGCATAAGGCTGTTCCCTCCCTGCAATTAATCATAATTGAACTCCTTACATTATAATTCCCATTATATCAACGATTACATTTCCTGCGAGGAGGACAGAGGCGTTTGCTCCCCCGACGGCAAGCGAAATTGTTCCACGGCAGGAACACCTGTCTCTCCTCTTCTTTTCAATCATCAGCCGTAAATTGATCTCGCCATTCCTGTGCGGATAAAAAAAGCGCCGGCAGCCTTATAAGCCGCCAGCACCTCTGCTGAATTCATTCGCCACAATTTAATTTACTTTATAGTAGCACATATGGGTTTTCTTGTCCACGATAAAATGAGCAGGGACGGGGGGACAGACCCATCATCCCATTTTTGGGTATTACTGGGGCAAGGTGGGGGAGACAGGTTGAACCTCTGAAAAAGTATCGTTTTTAAAAAATTCCAATGAAGGGATGCAGGTTTCAAGGTTTAATTCTCGGAAAAGAGTGACTTTTTCAGCAGCCTCGGACAGGTTCATAGTCCCATCGCCGGGATCACGAATTATTGTCATATACCTGTGCAAATTCATCATTCGGTTACATCATTCACTTTTGGGACAGGGTACCTGTCCCCCCGTCTCCCCCGTCCCCAGCCGTTGTCTTATAAATTCACGGATAATTCCGCTTACAGGAGGGCTCAGATTTTCGGGCAAATTCTCAAAAGGAAACCATCGGAGCTCCGAAACTTCACCGGCTTCAGGCACTAAATCCCCTTCAAAATCCTCGCAGAGATAAACCGTATCAACGACAAATATTTCGTCGCCGTGCGGATACACATAGTGAAGCTCGGGACCTGAAAATATTCCGTAAAGGCTCATGGTTCTGGCCTTCAAGCCAGTCTCTTCAAAGAGCTCCCTCATGGCCGCTTCCTCCAGACGCTCGCCCAATTCGAGGGAGCCCCCGTGGTAACCCCAACAGCCGTTGTCTTTTCGCTTCTGCAGCAGGATATGTCCCTCGCGGATAACCATTACGCTGGCTCCGCAAATCAACAGCGGTTTTGTTCCAATCATTGCCCGCATGGTCTTGACGTAGTTGTTCATAAAGTATAACCGGACCTTTCTTTTCTATTTGCTTTCCTCAGGTAAACATCAGCAAGGCCCCAAAAAAAGCGGTACATAGAAGGGCTTTCCATGTACCACTATTATACATTATGAAAGTTAAGCTTTCCACCTGTACCTGCCATGATCTCGGACAGCTATTTTCGGCGGTGGATCAGACCTTTTTGGGGTTATACGCTATTCCGTCGATCTGAACCTTGAGCCCGTCAGGTCCACCGACATGTGCAAATTCCGTAGAAATCGTTTTTCTGGCAGGATATTTGCCATTAAACCTCCGTTTGAAAACCTTTTCCATCACCGGTATGTCCCACACATCCCTGAGCAGCACATCCACCTTGACAACCGATTCCAGCGTCAGGCCCGCCTTTGCCAATCTGGCGCTCATGTCGTCAAGAGCCCCTTCCACCTGGCTTTCGACAGGCTGCCCGATGTTTCCGACGCAGAAGCTGAGGAATACGAAATCGCCCGCTTCGATCCAGCTGGAGTATGCGTATTCTTCATTGATTTCATTCCTTATTAGTTCTCCCATTATAAATCCTCCCTTTGATTTTTGTCCTCTTAATCCAATTATAAGGGAGGAATACCGACAGCATTATGTCGTAATTATTTTTCAATAAAATAATTTAATATATGAGTTTTTGCACTTATATTACCCCAATCAGTCTGCCGCAAAAACTTAATTCATTCCTTAGATAAAATCATTTGTGCAGCTTATATAAATTTAGAATTTCCTCGGCTTTTTTCACAAGCCTTTCTTTCAATATCTCCGGCTCAATTACTGTGATCCTGTCTCCAAAGCTCAGCAGCGCAGCAAACCACATCCGTTCGTTTTCAGGAACTCTCAGTCTGATGACGATATCCCCGTTATCCTGCGCGGTTATCGCACCTCCGGGAAAGGCTTCCTCGGCAGCCACTCTCATCTCCACTCTGCACATCAGCTTTATATCAAGGTAACGCCGGTTGTCCCGCTTCTCGTATTCCGCCATGAGCCCGTCGGTGTTGCCGTGCTTTGCTGAAAATATTTTGCGGGTGTTTATCAGGCTCCCTATCCGTGAAAGCCTGAAAAGCCTGTAATCCTTCTTTTCACAGCAGTATCCGAACAGGTACCAGGCATACCACTTATAAGCGAGGGCAAGCGGCTCGACGGAACGGTGGGAAGCATAACCGTCCGCGTTGGTATAGTCGAATTCTACGGCTGTTTCCGTTTCTATGGCCTTTTCAATTATTTCCATACGGTTGTTGATGCGGCTGTTTTCCTTCAGGACGCCGAAATCGAGTATGAGCTTCTGTTTCGATCCGTTTCCCGGAGGCGCGAGCGCAAGCACCTTCTCAAGGGTGGAATAGAGCTTTTTGCCGCCGTAGCCCGAGCATAGACCTTTTAACGCGGTGATTATATACAGAAAATCCTCGGCGGAAGCAAGGTGTCTGTCCATCCTGAAGCCGTCCACGATCCCATAGCCTCCTCCGGCCCCCTTCACTGCCATCACAGGAATTCCGGCAAGGGTCAGGGCATCGATATCGCGCTGTATGGTCCTTTCGGACACCTCGAATTTATGGGCAAGGGCCTTTGCGCTGGATATATCATGGTTCAGCAGGTGCATTATAATCCCGAGCAATCTGTCAATTTTCATATGCCTCTTCCCGCCTTACGTAATATCGGTAAAGCACAAAATAAAAACGGTACATAGAAGGGCTTCCATGTACCACTATTATAACATTATTAAGAAGGAACGGGGGGACAGGTTCCTCGTCCCATTACTGGTATGAGGGCTATTGTTATATTCCCGCGCAAGCTATCCTCGGCTATTGAATAAATCTCATCTCACTTTTGGGACAGGGTGCCTGTCCCCGCGTCCCCGTCCCTCAGGAACTCTGCTACCTCTTTTCCGACCTCGCCGATATGTCCAAGAAGGAAATGACCACCGGTCTCCGGCTTGAGCAGGCGGGCATTGGGAATATTCGACGCGGTATACCGCGCATGATAAAACGGCTGCAGGCCGTCGTCCTCGGCATGGACGACCAGCGTCGGCGCTTTGATATCCCGGAGAGGATAGTCCTGGGGAAGCAGGGTGGGGATGGCCAGCCATTTTCTGTCGTTGAACACTCCTGCCTTCCTCAAGCTTACAGGATGCATGCACTCTATCACAGCGTCCACCATCTTCGCATCCGCGCCGGTAATATTGGCCTGAACTTCCCTGGACATGCCGAATACAAGCAGTAAAAGGGATCTTAACCTGTAAGTCATATACCAGTAGAGAAAATCGGACCTCAGCATGGTATTGAAAAGGAGCGCCTGCAGGGCGTTGTCGGGCGGCGGCGGCGAGCTTTTCGCCGCCATCATCACCAGTGCCGTGCAGCGCTCGGGGTAGCGCAGGGCGAATTGCAGCGCCGACGGCCCGCCGTCGGAGAATGCTACAATTGCCGCCTTCGGAAGCCCCAGCGTATCCAGAAGCGCTGCAAAGGCATCCGCCTGGGCGGCAGCCGTCGCATCCCTGTCGGCGGGAAACGGCGTCCGCAGATAGCCGAAGCGGGAGGGGCAGATTGAATGGAATCCGCTTCCCACAAAGATTCTGGCGATCAGCTCGCCCTGGTCGTATCCTCCGCCGTTCCCGTGGGATACGAGCACAGGCAGGCCTTCTCCGTACTCGGAGTATTCCGTCTCCCCAAGTGCTGTCCGTATTATTTTGCTTCCTCCGGCCAGGCGCTTCCCGGCCGTTTCCATTGCTAGCCTATAGGTTGATTTCCGCATATTCCCGACTTCCTTTTCTAATATCACATATTATCCCGCAATTTATGCCGTTTCCCCGCCTCTGGCAGCAGACTATTCGGCGGTACGGCTTCCGGAAAGCTCGGCGACTATTCCTTTGAGCTTTTTTTCATCCAGCTTGTACAAATACAGCAGCACAAAGCACAGTACGGCGCATATCAGGGGCAGCGTTATCAGTAAATGCATTATTCCCCTACCTGCCTCGGGCGTCTGTACGGCGTCCGGCACATATCCGGTCACGGCCAGGATCAAGCCTGAAACCGCTCCCCCTATGGCGTTGCCGAGCTTTTGCACAAAGCTGGTCACACCATAAGTGACCCCCTCTCCGCGCTTCCCGGTTTTCCACTCGCCGTAATCCACGGTATCGGGCAGCATAGCCCAATGGCAGACGAGAGGAATATTCGAAGAAAATACAATAAGCGCGCCTACTACGAAAATCATCGAAATATTGCTGTAGGGTACGAAATAGAATATTATATTTGCGGCCACTGACACTATAGTGCCCACAAGATAAGTGTTTCTTTTCCCCAGGCGGCGCGTTAAGGGCAGGGCCGCAATCGTGCCTATGACGGTAGCGATGATTGCGGTAAGCATAAACAGCGCCGTAAGGCCTTCTTTTCCGAGATTATACTTGAAAAAATACAATATGGCGGACATTCTTACGGTGAATGCCATGCTGTAAAAAATATAGCCTGCCGCGATTAGCAAAAGCGGCGTATTTGTCCCTACCAATCTGAAGGTTTCCTTCAGGGAGTAATGCTTGCCTTCCTTTTTCTTCACCTTTTCCGTTACACTGGCGTAGCAGATAATAAAAAGTATGACGGAAACAATCATAAAGATCGTTACCGTGTACCGGAAGCCGTCCTTTTCATCCGGAAACAGAGCTACTATAGGCTTGGTCCCTGCGGAAATCACAGCCATCGCCAGCGAAGCCAGCACCAGATTTACAGTCTGCACCTTCGTCCTTTCATACGGGTCCTGGGTTATCACAGGCGCCAGCGAAAAGTATGGTATCAGCACGACGCTCAGGGCCAGGCTCTGAAGCAGATAGGTAATAAAAGCGTAAGCTATTTTGCCTGTGCCGCTGAGATCCGGAGCCGAAAAGCACAATACCGTTAAGGCTGCGAGCGGTACGGCTCCGAACAGGATATAGGGGCGGAAGCTCCCCCACCTTGTATCGGTCCTGTCGGCGATATAGCCCATCACAGGGTCGAATACGGCATCGGCCAGTCGCGTGATAAGGAAGATAGTGCCTGCCACGGCAGCGGGAATTTTAAATACATCGGTGTAAAAATACAGCAAATACAGCGATACCATAAGAAATGCCATGTTCTGTGCTGCGTTTCCAACTCCGTACCCTAACAGCTCGGATGTTTTGAGCTTGGCCAGGGCTGTCCGTTTCTTGTTGTCTTCCATTATTATACCTCCTCCGTGTTTTCGCCGATCCCGTTCAAGCCCAGTACACCCTCATTCCAAGTCCCTGATCCAGCCGGTTGGGATGTCCCTTGGGATGAGACGGGTGATTGAAAGCGTCGTTATAAATATTTTTAGCAAGGATTTTCCCGCTTTTATCCTTCAAAATCAGGCTTACTCTGTATACTGCCCCGGGCTTCACGTCAAACGACAGGTCGGCGGCTCTTACAGCGCAGTCCTCCCTGATATCCGCCGTGCGGCTTCCTCTGAGGATCTCCCGGCCGGCTGCGTCGCATACAACCCATTCCACATGACACACCCCAGCTGGAGAAGGCAAATCGTTCACTATCCAGATTGCGACAGGTTTATCCTTGTGCTCCATAAAAATTCCGAGCGGCTGGTTGCTTTCATCCATAACCTTCACGGATTTTTTCGGAACGCCCCACCAGTCATAGATGCCGTAGAAGCTCTGCGGGCTGACATCCGTGAACAGGAACTGAAAATAACCCGAGCACTGGCGGTGCTTCATTATCCTGTGGTATTCCATAACATATTTTAAATAGAGGCACTGGTAATCATGCAGGCTTTCCAGACCCTTCCCGTCCTCGAGCACAGGCTTCAGCCTTTTATACAGCTCGGGAATGCCGGCAAGGTTTTCTACGGAGGCGGGAGCGTCAAAGCCGAACTCGGTCGTCAGCTTATAGCTTTTGCCGTAAATATCGGTATAGTGGGTATGCTCCCCGCTCAGAGAGCCTGTATAATCGTGTTCATCCCCGCTTTCAGGATCGTTTTTGCAGTGCGAGCCCTTTATATACGGCCTTGAGGGGTCAAGCCTTTTAAGCTCCTCTACCAGCTGCGGCCCCGGACGTACGTCCATCATCGATACGGGATCCCGGTCGGGATTTATGACCCCCCTTGCCTTGAATAACTTCCATAGCTCCGGCTCGTTCAGGCAGATCCAGCAGATGATCGAGGGATGGTTCCTCAAGAGCCGCACCATATCGCCGAAAACCCTTACCGCGCGACTTGTGAATTCTTCGGTGACCGGATGGAACCAGGTCAGGTCGGAGTCCTGAACGACCAGCAAGCCCAGCTCGTCGCACAAATCGTAAAAAACCGGCTTCGCCACATGGACATGCACTCTTACGGCGTTGAACCCGTTTTGCTTCATCGCCCTGAGATCTCTTTCGTAGCGCTCCCTGCTCATACGGGACAGATATACGTCGGGGAAGTAGCTCGCACCCCTCAGGAATATCCTCTTCCCGTTCAGAACAAAGGTCGTCTCACTTTCGTTCCTGATTATTTCAACCTCTCTGACGCCGAATTTCCTGGTTATTGAGCATATCACGGCGTTTTCGCGGAGCAGCTCAATATGGAGCGCGTAGAGCGACGTGTTTCCGCGTTCCCAGCTATTCCACAGCTTCGGCCCGGCAATGCTCAGATCGGCCTCTATTTGCGCGGCACCCTTTTTAAGCGTCGCCTGGTTAACAGCAGATGCCTCTTCAAGTCCCGTTTCCTCGTCTATAATTTTGCAGCGGCATGCCAACCCGGCATCCTCTCCCGCGTTATATACCGGAACCTCCAGCTTTACGGCCGCATTACCGTATCCCTTTTCCAGGGTTGTCCTTATCACAGGCTCGCCGCTGAAGCGGATGCCGTCATGAAAGTTCAGGCTGACTTCTCCGCATATCCCTACGGGGTTTATATCCCTGTGAAAAAAGCCGTCGGCGTGCTCATACGTGCCCTTTGCCATATTCTTCAGACTGGTAAGGAATCTCGCACCTGCGGAAATATCGACTCCTGCCTGCTTTATTTCCACAAGCTCCTCATCCAGCGGAGACCATACCTTTACGACAAGCATGTTTGGCGAGCCGTATCTGATCAGCTCCCCCGCCTCAAATTCAAAGGGAGAGAAGTAGCCCTCGTGCTCACCGAGGTATTGGCCGTTCAGCCAGACCCTGCAGAAGTAATCCGCCGCTTCAAAGCGTAAAAACGCGAAGCCTTTTTCATTACCTTCCGGTACCACAAACTCATTTTTATACCACCAGGGAGCCGCGTTGAAATATCTCAGCTCCCGCCCGAAATAAGGCCTGTCCGAGTATAAGAGCTGCAAATGGACAAGCCTTTCTATAGGCTCCCACCCGGAGAAGCACTGTTCCATTTTATCCGTCGGATTCCATCCCGGCCTGAAGATCTGAAGCATTTCGCCGGAGTCATACACGTCCTGCAGCAGTTCCCAGCCGCCGGTAAGCTTGATTTTATACATCCGCATCCCCCGTATTCAGTATATTAT
>JAEZJL010000492.1 GCA_023415815.1 Bacillota bacterium
TTCTCCAAAGCCTTCACCCGCAGCAGCACCTCATTGTAGCTCAAATCCAGGGCCTGTCCAACAAAAATCTTTTCATGAACGGTCTTTTCTATGCCCTCCTCTGCTAGAAGCAACTCCTCGTAAAGCTTTTCGCCCGGCCTTAAGCCCGTAAACTCAAGTCTTATATCCACATCCGGCTCAAGCCCTGAAAGCCGTATTAGGTCCTTCGCCAGGTCTGTTATCTTCACGGGCTCTCCCATGTCAAGAATGAATATCTCGCCGCCTTCTGCCATGGCTCCGGCCTGTATCACCAGGCGGGCAGCTTCGGGTATAGTCATGAAGTACCTTATTATCTCCGGATGGGTTATTGTCACCGGTCCGCCGTGGGCTATCTGCTTTTTAAATAACGGTATGACGCTTCCGTTGCTGCCCAGGACGTTCCCGAAGCGAACGGCCACAAATTCCGTATTGCTGTGCTTGTCGAGCGACTGAACTACCATTTCCGCTAGACGTTTTGTGGCTCCCATTATATTAGTAGGATTGACTGCTTTGTCCGTGGAGATCATCACGAACTTTTTGGCCCCGTATTCATCCGCGCACTGGGCAGTATTGAGAGTGCCCAGTACATTATTTTTCACTGCCTCGGAGGGATTTTCCTCCATGAGCGGTACATGCTTGTGGGCGGCGGCATGGAATACAACGCCCGGCTTGTGGGATGCGAATATCTGTCTGAGCCTTTTTTTGTCCTGTACCGAGCCGATTAGCACCTCAAGGTTTATCTTGTTTTTATATGTATAGCGTAATTCATTCTGCAGGTCGTATGCGTTGTTTTCATATATATCGAATATTATTAGCTTTTGGGGACCGAACTTCGCTATCTGCCTGCACAGCTCCGAGCCAATCGAGCCTCCGCCGCCAGTCACAAGAACGACCTCGTTTTTCAGGTATTCGGCTATTTTGCCCGTATTGAGCACTACCTCGTCCCTGCCCAGCAGGTCGTCGATGCTGACATCCCTTATGCTCTTGACGCTCACCTTTTCATTGATTATCTCATACACGCCGGGAAGCTTTTTCAGGCTGCACCTTGTGCTCTTGCAAATCTTGAGTATATCCGAAATTTCTTTCCTTCTCGCCGAGGGTATGGCCACAATAATTTCGTCTATATTATATTTGACGGCTGTTTCCAGTATCTTTGTCCTGTCCCCTACGATCGGCACGCCATTTATACTTGACCGCTGCTTCCAGCGGTCGTCGTCGATTACGGCCACAGGCTCGGATTTGAGCTCCGCATGATTCTTAAGTTCCTTTATCACCATGGAGCCGGCGCTTCCCGCACCGATTATCATGACCCGCTTGTTTATTTCCCTCCCGCTCCTTATGCCGGTGTTTTTCAGCCTTCTTAAGGTCCTGTAGCCCAGACGGCTGGCGCCGAGCAGCAGGAAGGTGATAAGCCAGGCGATGATATATACCGAGCGCGGATAAGGCATATTTGCCAGCAGCCCGAAGCCATAGGCCGCCAGAACGCCGACCAGGGTGGCAATAAATATCTGCATGAGCTCGTTGATGCTGGCATATTGCCACAGGCTTCTGTACAGACCGAATAAGTAATATATGGTGATTTTTATCACCGTCACGAGTATGAAAGAATGCAGAAAAACATTCAGATAGTGCACGGGTATAATACCGTCGAATCTTATCAAAAAGGCAAGATAGACGGAAGCATTTACCAATACGACGTCGATAAGCATCAGAAGAAGCTTACGGGTATAGATTACCACGGTATTCCCCCCTCTGCCGTGATTACAGTTGAACCGGCTTTTTTTCTTTGCCGGTGTTTATCCAGTATTCTCTGAAGAATGCAATGAATATTCCGAGGATCAGGCCGATCACCAGTGCTATGGCCACATTGAGCCTCAGATTGATGCTTGACTGCACCTGCACGGGTGATAACCGCATAATGGCCTTGTTCAATTTCACCTCATAGTATTCTGCCGCAGTCTCATTGGTAAGGGTGATCCAGTTCTGTATCTTTTCCCTAATATTATCGCAAAGAGACAGCACTTCCTTCTCCGCAGCTTCCTTTTGAGATATTTCTACAGTATCGGTTTTGAGCCTCTCAATTTCCTTCGTAAGATATTCGTTGTCGTGCAGCTTGTCCGTCGAGTCTACTCCCGCATCCGTGGCCCTCTGGGCAAGCGTGTCGTAATATGAGGTGCTCTCCGGCAGCTCCGGAGCTTCGGCGTCAGTCGCCCCCATCCCCGGGATGAGAATGGTATTTTGCTGACGCTTGTAGTCTTTCATCATCTCCGTAGACTGGGAAGCCTCATCAATACTTTTCGCTCTCTCAAGATCATTCTGCTTTATCCTGAATTCATAGCTTGTAATAAGCTTGTCCTTGTCCTTTGTGAGGTTGTAGGCGCCTATGATGGAATCCATGCGGTTGATATCCACCCGGCTTATCACGCCTATGGAGTCTATAATGTCAGCAAAGGCAAGCCCCGTCTGCTTTGAGCGGAAGTCCTTGCTCTCCTTCACCTTGCTCGTGAGATAGTTGGTCATTATGGACAGCTGATTGCGTATTACCGTCGAAATCTCAGGATAGTCGTATTCATTGTAATCAAGCTTTCCGATTGAATTTGAAAGCACCGATTTGTCCGAATATACATCATAGAAGTAGTTCGAATACGCGTCCACAATCTCGTCAAGTATACGTCCGCCGGTGGCTCTGTCCACCCCATCGGGTATTTTTAAAGCAATGGAAAACTCATTGGGATAGTATGTGAAATCCTGCCCCTGTTCCCTTAAAGATTCTATCTTGGCAACTATATTTTCCGGTACCATCGGGTCGATGGTAATATTCCTGCGGATCTTATCGACCGATATTTTTGTGCTGTCCAGCTGAAGGGTATCCAATGCATTCTGCACTACGGTAGGCGATTTTATAAGATTGCTGTCGAACTTCGTACCATCGGGGTTCAATCCGTTGCCGATCCCGTCAAAATTAAGTGATATGTATACCTCTGCCACCTGGCTTCCCGCTCTCATGAAATATGAACCGGCTCCTGCCAGCAGGATACATAACACGGTTACCAGCGCTATAAATACTTTGCGTTTTAAGACTACCTCAATGATTTCCCTTAACGATATCTCTTCCATATCAATTCTCCCTGCTTCATAAGCCTTCGGCTTATTTCATATACTTCTCGTACATTTCCTTGATTTTCTCTATTTCTTCTTCTGTAAACCTGGAATATGCCAGGGCCTTGGCCTTTTCCCTGTCCGCGCCCGACAGCCCGTTGTCCAGCATATCCTTCAACACCTTGATATCCTCGGAAGAAAGCCTCTTCAGCACCAGGGCCGCTGCCGAAATCTTATCTGCGGCGGACACCTCGTCCTTTATCTGCTCGATCTTTTCCGGTGTCAATACGGGCTCTTCCGCAGGCTTTGGCTTGGCTTCCGGAGCCTTTCCGCCGGCTGTCGGCTTTTCCACTCCGCCGGTTTCACCCGGTTTGGCGGTCTTGTCCCCGCCTGCCGCTGGGCCGGATGCGCCTCCGGAGTTATCTGATTCCGGTATGCCGTTACCGGAGCTGTTATTGTCCGGGGCGGAATTCGAAGCCCCCTCATTTTTACCCTGTTCTGTTTTTTCTGTGCCGCCTTCATCCTGTGCTTCCGGAGCCTTGCCGGTATCCGGAGCAGCCTCGGACAGCAGCTCGTTCTTTATTGCCTCTTCTATTATTCGGTCGCCCATGTTGTACATTACCACAAGAGCTATTCCGGCTAATATTAAAATAGCTATTGCAATCGAAATTATAACCTTCCTCATTTTTATCACCACCTGAAATGCATTATGCTTATCCATATGTTTCCGCCGGCTTTCGGGTCCGGGCAAAGCTTCGCCATAGGACATACAAATCCGTATGCCCCGGGGTAATACCTGTGACCTCCTGATTCATCAGCGGGCCGAAACACCGGTGATGAACTTTGGATTCTTGGAGATAATACTCAGTTTGCCGTTCTGAGTACCGAAACGCCCAGCTCAACCGTCCTCTCTTCGCCGAGGAAGCCAAGCCGGATTTTTGCCCTGCCCTTTCTATGGTCGACGCTTAAAATGATTCCTTCCAGTGAAAGCAAGGGGCCGTCCACGACCTTTACCTTTTCGTTTTCGATCAGAATGCTTGAAAAACCTATAGTTTCGCTGTTGCATACAAGCCTGGAAAGAACCGTCATTTCCGCTTGATCGATTCTAAGCATATCGCTTCCGCTTTTTAGTGGCCTGATGAGTTTGGGAATATTGGTGAAATCACAGCCGGATATTATATCGGGATGACCGTTTATGAGTATATAGCCTGGGAAAAGTATTTTGGTGGTGTAGGTCCACGCACCGCTTTTGCGTTCTTTAAGCCTGCGCCTGGGCACAAGTACTTCAAATTCATCCGGAAAACGAAATTTTAATCTTTCTTTTACCTTTTCTTCTTCTCCTGTAACCACAAACAGAGCATACCAGCCGCTTGCCGGAGTATCTTCAATCATTGATAAGCCACCTGAAACTAATCCTTTGTATAAAAGCAATTTCCCAAATATATACATTATAGTTTCCCTATCAAAACGCCACCTGCACCTATGTGCAGATGGCGTTTTTCAGAGGAATCATCCTATTTTTTATGAACCTTGTAGATAACTACCGCCGCTTCCGCCTTTGTCAGATTCGAGGTCGGATTGAGAAGCTTGCTGTCTCCTACGATTATCCCGTTCTTTATCGCGGTTGCTATGCTTTCCTTTGCATTATCCCTGATTTTTTCTTTATCAGTGAATTTTGCAATATCCGAATCCGTCCCTGCTGTGCCTTGCTTACCGGCGATTTTCAATGCATTCTCGGTAAGCACGATCATGTCCTGCCTTGTTATGGAGGTATCGGCTCCGAATTTGTTACTGCCTATGCCGCTGGTGATTCCCAGCTTCTTTGCTATACCGATTTCGTTATAGTATGCGCTGGAGGCTGTGACATCCGAGAAGTTGGAATCCACCTTTGCAGACAATCCAAGCGCTCTTACGATGCCGGCAAGGAATTCATCCCTGGTAATTATGGTCTGGGGAGCGAACTCGGTGCTTGAAACGCCGTTCAGTATGCCCTTTGATGCAAGGACTTCCACAAAAGTCTTGGCCCATGCGTGCTTCGTCAAATCGCTGAAGGTATTGTGTACGAAAGCCACCGCATATTTGCTGAAATGCGTGGTTGAGAAGACAACCGTACCGGTAGCTGCGTCATATCTGGCATTGGGTACCTTCGTCACATTTCCGGCTCCGTCGATATAATATATGGTAATGAAATCGGAAGACTTCAGCTCATCGGCCGTAGGAGTATATTTAACCGATACCGTAACAGGAGCGTCGGGATTATCCCAGGCTTTTGCGACTCCGCCCACAGTAACTCCCAGCTCGATTACGGGTCTTGTCCCTATTTCGGCTTTCAGAGTTTCATCCTTGACGCCTGAAGCATCCGTAACGCCTATGGATACCTTCACATCCTTTGCAACTCCGAGATCAGCCGCTTTAAACATATTGCCGGGCAGATTCAGATTTCCCAAAGGAGTTTCAACGACAATTTTTTGCTTATTGTCAGCCGCCGACAGATTTGCCGCCGGGAGCTCCGGAGCGTATGCCTTTGCATTCGGAACCGCCTCCAGCTTGATTGTTACGGTCTTTGTGCCGTCGGCTGCCGCCGGCGCATTTGCGAACGCCTTGCTCAGCGAGTCGGCGGGAATCTTTGCCGAAGCTGTGCCGTCGCTGCCCAATGTGGGTTTGACAGCTACGGTATTTTTATCTACCGTAGGAGTGGTGGTGCTGGGTGTGCCGCTGGAAGGTGTGGGACTTGTGGGGTCATTCGGTGTGCTTGGAGTGCCGTACATATTATAGAGGTTCAAAAGCGCAATCACGTTGTCTTTGCTGATATATGCGTTAGTATTTACGTATGTGTTTATTTTACCTGCCAATAATCCCAATTCTTCATCGAATAAACCTGCAACTGCACTGCTTGAAATCCCTTCAGGCAGCGTAAGTTTAGACGCCAAGGCGGAACCGGCTCCTGGATATTTGCCGAATGCATTTCCGCTATAAGTCAATATCCGCCCTGAAATTTTAACCAATTTTCTTAAAACTACTGATTCTGTGGCATCTCCGGGTACACCGAGTGCAGTACGGATATATGGTGCAGTGAAGAAATCACCATATATATTATGTATACCAATAATTACGCTTTTATTGTCCAGCATCTCTTCTATGATAGCTTTCAAAGTAGCTTCGGAAATCTTTGTATCGTTTGAATTTCCTGAAGACAAATCGTCATAGATATAAGTATCCCATAGATTCTCAATGATTGGATCCTCATCTTCCTTGATAAGTCCGAGAATATAGTCCGGCGTAACCAGAAGATCATCGTTTAATTCCGCAACGGTATAATCCCATATTTTCCCTAGCAATACGTCCCTGTCTTCATCGTCTGTAATTTTGTTCTTCATGTCAAGTATGATACGTTCGACGTCATTCGCTGCAAAAGCTACAGACGGAACCTGTAATATCAACAACGCAAGAACAATAACAATGGCTAAAACCTTTTTCATTGGAAAATCCCCCTTTTAAAAAATTAAGAATAAAAAACACCAAATAAAATGAAACAGTGCAAAAAATAAACAAGCTTATAGTATTCACCTCACATTGACACATTTCAATATGAGAACCTAATACTACCCGCCTGGGTCTATATTACCATTTTAATTTAGTAATCTTTATAAGTCAACAAAATTCCCCACAAATTTTGGCTCAATTTTAACGAAAAATTTTGTTTTTCGCCAATTTATTAAACCGCTTTTAACTTTTCATTAATGGCAGACAAGCTGGAATATAATCTGATATAATCAATAGTTGGTAAGTTTAACTATCAAAATAACTATATTGCTCCGGAGGTAAACAAATGCATTCAGAAACATTCCGCCCAATTCACAGCCGCTCCGTTTATTCCGGCCGTCCCGAAGATCCTCAAGCCGAATATCTTTCATCTGATGGCCTTCCCCTGAAGCCCGACGGCTCCGCCGATATAACGGAGGCGCTTCAAAATGCCATAAACCGGGTGAAAAGCAGATATAATTTCGGCATCATCTTTATAAGCGAAGGCATTTACAGCATCACAAAAACCATTTACGTTCCGAAGGCTATTCGTCTGATAGGCTGCGGCGCCAAACGCCCATTAATACTCCTGGGGAAAAATACCCCCGGCTTCCAGTCGCCGGATCCCGACGACAAGGGACAGGCCTGCTATATGTTCTGGTTCACAAGCAGCCTCCCGCAGCCTGGAGAAAATGTGCAGGACGCAAACGCGGGTACCTTTTACAGCGCTCTTTCAAATATAGACATTAAAATAGAAGACGGTAATCCGGCCGCTGTTGCACTCCGTACGCATTTTGCACAGAACAGCTATATCTCTCACGCCGACATCTATGCCGGCAGCGCCAAAGCCGGTATTTTCGACGTCGGCAATGAAATCGAGGATGTCCGTTTTTTCGGCGGAGATTACGGCATTTACACCACCAAGCCCTCTCCGGGCTGGCCTTTTATGATGGCAGACACTTGCTTCGAGGGGCAGCGGAAGGCGGCTGTTAAAACCAGAGAGGCGGGCCTGACCATCGTCCGCATGGATGTGAAAAATGTTCCGTCCGTCATCGAGACAGACGAGGGCTACTGTGAAAAGCTGTATATGGAAAACTGCCGGTTCGACGGCGTAAGCGGCCCCGCTCTTGTGATAAGCAACGAAGATAATGCTCACAATCAGATCAACCTTCGTGATGTGGTCTGCCGTGACACGCCGGTGCTTGCAAGCTTTCGTAAAAGCGGCAGGATAATGGAAGGGGCTGGCGCCGTCTACAGGGTGAAGTCTTTTACCCATGGCAATCAAATGGATGAACTGGACGCACGTCCCGTAATAAAAACCGCTCATAGTTTTGAGACGCTGGGTTCATTCCCTGCTCCCGTCAATTCGGATATACCTGCTATCCCCTCCACAGAAAAATGGTTCAATCTATCAAATGCGGGTGCAAAGGGCGATGGAGTGACGGACGATACAAAAGCCATCCGGGAAGCTATAGAATCCCATACTGTGATTTACATACCGCAGGGCCGGTATAAGGTAACGGATACCATAGCCCTCAAGCCGGACACCGTATTGATCGGACTGAATCCCATCTCAACCCAGATAAAGCTTGACGACAATACCGAGGCCTTCGCCGGGTTCGGCCCCCCGAAGCCGCTGCTCGACATGCCCGCAGGCGGGAACGGCATTGTCTCGGGGCTCGGCCTGGACACCGGCGGAAGCAATCCGCGCGCGGTGGGCTGCAAGTGGGCCGCCGGTCCGTCCTCTTACATGAACGACGTCAAATTTATCGGCGGGCATGGCAGCATGGATTCGCACTTACAATTCGTACCGCCTTATAATGAGACACGCACTGCGGACGCAAATCCTGCCCGCAAATGGGATTCCCAGTACTGGAGCCTCTGGGTTACAAACAGCGGAGGCGGCGTGTTCAAAGACATATGGACTGCCAGTCCCTATGCTTCCGCAGGGTTATACGTATCAGACACCTCCACGGAGGGACGCATTTATGCCGTCTCCGTCGAGCACCATGTCCGTAATGAGGTCAAATTCAAAAATGTCTCCAACTGGAGGGCATATGCGCTCCAGCTTGAGGAGGAAATCGCAGAAAGCCGTCACTGCCAGCCTCTTGAGATAAATAACTGCAGCGGCCTGTTTTTTGCGAACCTGTACCTGTTCCGTGTGATCTGGCTGCCGAATCCCTACCCCTATGCCGTAAAGACATGGGCTTCAAAGGATATTGAATTCCTGAACGTCCACAATTTCAGCCAGATAAAGTTCACCATTGACAATACCCTGCTGGACGTGAATACAGGTACGGAGGTCAGGCCGTGGGAGCTTGCCAGGCTATATATTGCAGGCGGCGAACTGGGGCGGACTGCCTCCGCCGCTCCCGAAACACGCGCAGCCAAGGCTGAAAAGCTTGCCGGAGGCTTTGAGTTCATCGATGCTGTCTGCAGGGACAGCAAAGGCAATATATACTTCTCAGATTCACGTTGGAAACGCATATATAAGTGGTCGGTTGAAAGCGATTCTCTGAGGCTTATAACGGATATACACTACAAGCCCCTCTCTCTGGCGTGCGACAGCGAGGATAACCTGCTTGTGGTTGCCGAGCACTTCCCTCCGAAGGGCGCCGTCCTGAACGGAAGGCCCGAGGTGTATCCCAAGCCCTCCGACGCTTCGGGCACCTCATACGGTCACTGGTACAACACCGGCTCGACTATCAAGGTATATTCCTTCGACCCTGAGCATCCGGAAGAAAGCATGAAGGTACTGGAAGCCGTTCCTGTGAATTCGGTGAAAACCGTATATAAGGCCCTTTACCCTGCCAATCGGTGGAGGGACAGCAGCGACTATCTTTCAGTAACCGTCAGCAGGCCGGAGGAATGTTATGTCGCACCGGACGGAGTTACAATCATACCTGTCTGCTATGACCTGATGAGGGCTACTTCTCTGCTCGAGGCCTTCCCCGGGAAGCCTTTTCATGCGGTGGACGAATACGGCAAGCGCACCGTTCTGTTTGACGTAAGCGCTGAAGGC
>JAEZJL010000043.1 GCA_023415815.1 Bacillota bacterium
TTGTGGTCGCGCTTTTTGGCTTCCTCCAGCATCGCCAGGTGCTCGTCGAGCTCGTTTTTCTTTGCAAACGCAGTCCCGTAAATCCTTTGCAGCATCTTGTTCTTCTCGTTGCCGCGCCAGTAGGCCCCAGCCACCTGCGTCAGCTTGAAGGCCTTGATCTTCCCCGTTGAAGGCGCGTGGGGGCCTGCGCAGAGGTCTGTGAATTCCCCCTGCCGGTAGAAGGATATGGTCTCGCCCTCGGGGAGGTCCCTGATGAGCTCGGCCTTATAAGGCTCACCCTTTCCCTCCATGAATTTTACGGCTTCTTCCCTCGGAAGCGTGAAGCGTTCCAGTGGAAGGTCCTCTTTTACGATTTTCTCCATTTCCTTTTCAATCTTCTCCAGATCCTCGGCGGTGAAGGCTTTGTCGATATCGAAATCATAATAGAAGCCGTTGTCAATGGCAGGGCCTATTGCCAGCTTTGCCTCGGGATAAAGTCTTTTCACGGCCTGGGCCATGATATGCGAGGCGGTATGCCTGAAGGCGTGCTTTCCGCCCTCGCTGTCGAAGGTCAGCAGGTTCAGGCTGCAGTCCTTTTCCAGGACAGTCCCCAGATCCCTGACGGCGCCGTCCACCTCGGCCGCCAGCGCGACTCTGGCCAGCCCGGCGCTGATGCTTTCAGCCACCTGCAGCACGGTGGTACCCTCGTTATATTCCTTAACGCTTCCATCCTTCAAGGTTACTTTAATCATGTGAATTCCTCCTCTTTTCTATGGCGCCTGGGCACCCTTATTAATTTAACAATCTTTTTTCTCTTAAAATTGAACTCCCAGCAGTCTCTGCATAAGTCCCGGCGACATCCCCCTCGCCTTTTACATATGGTTTACCGCCGGATTGCCTTTGCAAAAGTCCCGGGGAATTGAGTCCCTCCGCTCTTTGCATCGTCGGTATAACGCCGGATTGCCCTTTTAAATGTCCGGGGCATCGAGTCCCTTGGCCTCCTGCACATTTAGCGTACCGCCAAACCGCCCAAAATAAAAACTCCCGCCGCTTGCCGTAGCAAGGGACGAGAGTCTGCTCCCGTGGTTCCACCCTGGTTTGTTCTCATTGCGATTATAACGTGATCAACGCTCCGTCTCCGGGGTGGTCTTCAACCGCCTGCCTTCAAGCCCGCTCCCAGCCGCGGCGGCCTCTCTCTGACAAGGTTCCGGCAGTCAACTCTTCCCTTCACAGACGATTAAAACGATGCTTTTGTTTATTATAACCTATTATAACCCAAACAAAGCCGTTGTCAACAGCAAGCTTCGATTTATCCTCCCGGCTGCGAAAAAAAACTACCGAGCGGCTTAAAATCCTCTACTTTACTTATTATACATATAGTGTAATACTAAACCTGTATAAGTACATTTTGTAAATACGGGTGGTATGCATAATATGAAAAATGCACTTTTCAGGTTTTTATCATTCGTGGTCCTCGCGGCGTTTCTTCTGGCATTTACAGGCTGCGGCAGCTCAAAGGAGGAAAATGAATTCATCCCCTCAAGCACTGTGGCGCTTGAGGATTTAAAGCCTGTGACCCTCTCCTTCTGCTTTCCCGGAGTACAGCCCAAGGGCTGGCCTGAGGTGAAGGAGGAAATAGAAAAGCGGACAAGCGCCAACCTGCATGTCAGTCTCAATTTTAAGTGGCTTGAGGTTCAAAACTACTTTCAAAAGCTGCAAACGCTGTCGGCTTCGGAAAGGGTATATGACGCCTATGTCTGCGCGCAGCCGGAGCTATATACCTTCGACTTCACGAAGCTTGCGCGCGAAGGGCAGCTGAAGGATATCACCGAGCTCTTTCCCAAAAATGCGCCTGACCTGTACGCGAAATATAGCAGCGAGGAGCTGGATTACGCAACGGTGGACGGCAAGCTCTATGCGGTACCTTCGCTGAATCCGCAGGCGAACAGTACATACATACTCGTCAACGCCGAGCTTCTGAAGAAATATAAAATAGACAAAATCGAAACCTTTGACGATTATGAGAGATATCTCAAAGCCGTAAAAAATGACAACGAAAAACTGATCCCCGGGATCATTTCCAATATGAAGGACACCCTCAGCCTGTTTTCGAGGGCCTCCGGATATGTTATCGCCGACGGTATCCAGAGGTTTGTCTACAGATGGGACGACCCGGAAATGAAAATCATCCCCTGGGAAAAGACGCCCGAGTTCCGAAAGGCGGTCACCTATCTCGTCTCATGGTATAAAAACGGATATCTTACGCATGAGGTAAATTACGACTTTAAAAATACAACCTCCTTTGTTTACTACGGCTTGCTCAGCCCGCCCTCGGAGGAAACAACGAATATGACTTTTACGACGGACGGAGTAAATATGCAATCCTCAGATCCCATGAGGATTTTTTACCTTTACCCCGACAATACCGTGCAGAGGGAAAATCCCATGGGCACCTTCTTCTTTAACGGTTCCATGGTTTTCGACGCCAGAGCGGAAAACACGGACAGGGCTCTGATGTTCCTCGACTGGGTGCAGAAAAGCCGTGAGAACTATATGCTGATGATGAACGGCATCGAAAATAAGGACTATGTAATCAAAGATGGATTTCCCATGCTTCCGGACGGAGTGGACTACCCGAACAGGAGCTATATGTATTGGGACGGCTACTGGGCCTTCACAAACATCGAATACTCAACGCCTTACCCTGCTCCCGAGGGGAGCGCGGCTGCAAATCCAAGGGAGTTCCTCGATAAAAATACCAAATACCCGCCTCACGGCGCGCTTTACCCCAATTACACCGAATTGTCAACCGCCGCCAACAATAGGAACGATGCCTACGCCAATTTTGAAAGCAGCTTGTTAAAAGGCACTATAACGGACATGGCCCAGGTTGACGCTTTTATAAAGGAACTTGAAGAAAAGGGCTCGGCCAATCTGGCCGCGCTTGTACAAAAGCAGCTTGACCGGAAAAAGGACAGATAAAGGAGCGGTTTATATGAGGTGGTATGTCATATGAAAATCCCATTTTTCAGGCTTTTGTCATTATTGGTTCTCGCGGCATTCCTTCTGGCATTTATGGGCTGCGACAGTGTAAAGGAGGAAGATGAATTCATACCTGAGAGCACGGTGATCCTCGAGGATTTAAAGCCCGTAAACCTCTCCTTCTGCTTCCCCGGAGTACAGCCCAGAAACTGGCCTGAGGTGAAGGAGGAGATAGAAAAACGGGCAGGCCCCACCCTGCATGTCAGTCTGGATTTCAAGTGGCTGGATTCCTTCAACTACTCGCAGAGACTGCGAACACAGTCGGCTTCAGACAGTTTATATGACGCCTTTGTCTGCGCGCAGCCGGACCAGTATACCTTTGACTTCACAGTGCTTGCGCGCGAGGGGAAGCTGAAGGACATTACCGAGCTCTTCCCCAAAAACGCACCGAACCTGTATGCGAAATACAGCAGCGAGGAGCTGGATTACGCAAAGCTGGACGGCAGGCTTTACGCCGTACCCTCGCTGAATCCTCAGGCAA
>JAEZJL010000084.1 GCA_023415815.1 Bacillota bacterium
TTTTCATTCATACTTATATACCCATTTATACATAAAATTTACATATAGTCCTAAAAAAATAATTCCCAAAAAAATTATTCCTTAACCGGCCTAAAGGTTTTCTTCAGCAAAACGGTCGTGCCCCTGCCCGGCTCCGAAACCACCTCTACGCTGTCCATAAAGCTTTCCATGACCGTAAAGCCCATGCCCGACCTCTCCATCTCCGGCCTGGAGGTGTAAAGCGGCTGCCTGGCCAGCTCGATATCCTCGATCCCGCGGCCTTCGTCGATCACTTCTATCTCGGCCGAATCCGCAAAAAGCCTGCAGTTCATTTTTATGATTCCCTGTCTGTTTTCATAGCCATGGATGATTGCATTCGTTACGGCTTCCGACACGGCTGTCTTGATATCTGCCAGCTCCTCCAGCGTCGGGTCAAGCTGCGAGACGAACGCGGCCGCCACAATCCGCGCGAAGGCCTCATTGCATGACTTGCTCAAAAACTCAAGTTTGATCTCGTTTATCGGCTGCATCTCATTCTCTCCCTTTACTTCACATTATGATTCAAGCAGGCTTTTGAACTGAGGTAACCGCATCCGCAAGATTTTCGAAAGCGGGTATAAGCTTCAGTATTCCCGACATCTCCAGGATACGTACGATCTGCTTGCTGCTGCACACCACAGCCGCCCTTCCTCCCAGCCTCTGAAGGTTCCTGTACCTGCCTGCTATTACTCCTATCCCCGAGCTGTCCATAAAGCCGAGCTTTGAAAAATCAAAGATTACGTTGCGGGTTGTGGACTTCATCAGCTCGCCGTCTATTTTCTGCCTTACGTATCCGGCGTAATGATGGTCCAGCTCTCCCGCTACCGTCACAATCAGCGTTGTCCCTTTACTGGAAAATCTGATATCCAAAATATCCCCTCCGAACAGGTTGATGGTCCTATATATTATTAATTCTTCATTCGGGAGGAATATCCTTCCATAAAATTTGTAAGCTTTTGTTGAAATAAAAAAACTTGTCCTCATAAAACGACAGGCAATACGACGTTTTCCGGCGTCAATTGCCTCCCTTGAGCTCCCTGTGGCTCTCGGCTATCCTGTCAAGCTTGCGAAGCCTGTGGTTGACGCCGGATTTCCCAAGCGGAGGGCTCAGCAGCTGGCCCAGCTCGATCAGGTTCGCGTCGCTGAAGGCCAGCCGCAGCTCGGCAATCTCCCTGAGGCTGTCGGGCAGGGACCGTGGATCCATGTTTTCCATGATATATTTTATATTTTCCACCTGCCTGACCGAAGCGTTTACCGTTTTTTCCAGGTTGGCCGTCTCACAGTTGACTATGCGGTTGACATTGTTGCGCATCCCCTTCAGTATCCTGACGTTTTCGAGCTCCATCAAAGCTGTATGAGCGCCTATGATATTCAGGAAATCAACGATGTTTTCGCCCTCCTTCAGGTATGTCACAAAGCTGCCCTTTCTCTTTATGATTCTGGCATTGAGCCTGAAGGTGCCCAGAAGCCTGCTGAGCTCCAGCGCCAGCGGCCTGCTGCGCGGTGTCAGCTCAAGGTGATAGGTCTTCTCCGGGTCGCTTACGGAGCCGCCCGCAAGGAAAGCGCCCCTCAGGAAAGCCTTCCGGCAGCAGGCCTTTTTGAAGCTGTTTCTGCTCGAAAGTACGAGGCCACAGGGCTTTCCGCCGTCGGAATACTCGACGCCGGTCCCGGTTTTTTCGAGAAGCCCGGCCGCCCCGAGTCCGGATGTGACGATTATCATATATGAGACATGCTTTTTGAGCTTTTTGCTTCTTCTTATCGTAACCTCCGGATATATACCGAACATTTTCTTTATGTGAGAATATACCCTCCGTGCAAAAGCGGCGTTTTCCGTGGTTATCCTTATATTCACGCCTCCGTTTCCGGCGGCGGAGACCGTACCGTTCAGGCTGATTGCCGCAGCCAGCTCGGAAAGGTCACAGCAGCTGTCCGCGTTTTCATGCCTGCAGAGCTCGTTTTTCACCGTGGATGAAAAAGACATCCGCTAAACCCCCTCGTCTACAGATTTCATTTTTATGTATGTGGTCATGCCTCTCCTCGCCGAGAGGCCTCCCCAAGGTAGTCCTCGACGTAGGACCGCAGTATTTCCGCGACGCTCCACGCCTGTGCAAAGCAGCCCTTCGGAAAAAGAGGCTCGTCTCCGTCGAATATCTCCGATATGCTTCCCAGGCAGGCGTCGGCAAGGTGATCCGCGAAAGGCCGGAAAAACGAAGCCATCGTCTCCCTGCCGGCCGCAGTCCTTCCGTAAACCCGCGAATATGCCGTTATAAAATGTCCCAGGGGCCATGTCCAGACAGTGCCCTGATGGTATGCGGAATCCCTGGAATACTGGTCGCCGGTATAAACACCCCTGTATTGAGGGGAGCGCTGTGAAAGCGTCCTCAGGCCGTACGAGGTATAGAGCTCCTCCCATACCCTGTCCACCACGGCCTTTGCCATACTGCCGCTTATAACAGGATATGACAGGCTTGCGGCGATGATCTGGTTTGGCCGGATGCTGCCGTCCGCCCGCCCGCCATCCACAACATCGTAAAGACAGGACTCCCTTTCGTTCCAGAAGACCCTCCTGAAGGCCTCCCCGGCCTTCTGCGCCGCGTCCCCGTAGGGCGCCGCATCCTCGCCGAACCGCGCGGCAAGCGCCTCGAGCACACGCAGGGCGTTGTACCAGAGCGCGTTTATCTCCACGGCCTTGCCCTGCCTGGGGGTCACGGTCCATGAGCCGATCTTCGCGTCCATCCATGTGAGCTGGGTATCGGGGTTTCCGGCGGAAATCAGATAATCGGCGTCCATTTTTATGTCAAAAAGCGTGCCTTCCAAAAAGGCGCGATAAATTTCCTTAAGCGAATCGTACAGGTTTTCCTTTACAAAGGCCGTATCTGCCGTGTACGCCGTATATTTGTTCACGGCCTCGAAATACCAAAGCGCCGCGTCAACGCTGTTATATCCGGGCTCCCGGCCTCCGTCGGGAAACATGTTGGGTATAAGCCCGTGCCTTACATATCTCGAAAAGGTATACAGTATGCTGCGCGCGTCTTCATAACGTCTTGTGGCCAGCGTTAGCCCGCTCAGGGAGATCATGGTATCCCTGCCCCAGTCGGTGAACCAGGGATAGCCCGCAATTATTGTCTTGGCATCCGTGGATTTCCTGTAAACTATGAATTTATCGGCAGCGGCGGAAAGACCGGCAGCAAGCTCGTCCTCGTAGCCGGCTTTTCCGGCGAGGTCCTTTATTCTTTCCCTTTCCTTCCTGATTACGTCCTCACCGTCGGTATAATGCCGTTCATTTTCAATAGTGGCGCAGAAGGTGATCTGCTTTTCAACGCGCCCGCCGATATCAAGCTCGAAGCAGCCCGGAATATAGTGATCCTCGCTCGAGGTAAGGCCCCTCTCCCGCTCCGCGTCATATTCCATGTTCTCGAACCAGCAGTCCTCATAGGGGGTGAAATGCGACCCGCAACAGCTCAAATTTATCCGCTGGTCAAGTTCGTAAGGCGTTATAAGCGTCCCGTTGCCGTCGGGCTCCTGCCGGAACCTCATGTGACGCCTGCTTGAGTCCCCGTGATGGTCCCTGAAATTCACAAGCGGCGTAAGCCTCAGCTTCAAGCCGCTCCTCCCGCTCAAAATGCGGTAGTGCACAATGACTGTGTTCTCTCCGTATACCATGCAGACGGTTTTGCTGATAGTCACATCTCCGATGCTGTATACATACGTGGGAAGGCCGTCATATATGAACCTTTGCAGATGGTCGAAGCCCTTCTTGACGAAGCCGCCGGCTGAAAAGGCGTGGATGTCGTATTTTCTGTCTTCTATTTCCACCGTTTCATCAAGCTTTGAGAGTATCAGATGCCTCTCCACCGGCGGCCGGAGCGATGCGATAAGCAGGCCGTGATATCTTCTCGTGTTTGCGCCGGTAACCGTCGAGGACGCATAGCCGCCGATGCCGTTTGTCAGCAGCCATTCTCTGCCGATACCCTGCTCCCACGTCCTCCAGGCAGACTTGCCGAATTCCACCGTCATTCCTCCCCATGCGTTTCCATTTTCTATTTTATCGTCTTCCTGAGTCTGTCCTTGACATAGTAATAATCAATAATACGCTTTTTATCCTTTATCAGTATCGTTTCGGCGACCAGATTTATGATGGTGTCGGCAAGCTTGCCGGGATCGTGTCTTATGTACCCGTTTTTGATGCTCACATAGTCGCCTTCCAGCAGTCTGATGCCTGCCGCCTCCACCCTGTCCCTGTCGATGCGCACCGTTTCCGCGCCGTCCTCCCGGTACCTGGTCTCCAGCTCTCCTGGAATCCCGGCATTGTTTGCTATGCAGTAATCGAGAAAGCCCTTGCAGGAATGCTCCTCCATGGCGTTTATGTGATCGTATACAGAATAGCCCTCCGTCTCGCAGGGCTGCGTCATGACATTGCAGACGTACATTTTTATTGCCCGGGTATTTTTTAATGCCTCGCACACGCCGTCTACAAGCAGGTTCGGGATAATGCTGGTATACATGCTCCCCGGGCCGAGTATCACGGCGTCCGCTTCCGCGATAGCGTCCAGCACCTCCTGCAGAGGCTTGGCTGAGCCGGGCTCCAGCGTTACCCGCTTGATCCTGCCGTCGTGGAAGCTGTTGTGCTTGCCTATCTGCGATTCCCCTTTGATAATGAAACCGTCCTCGAGCTCGGCGCAGAGCCTGACGTCATCAAGCGTGACGGGAAGCACCTTTCCCGTGACGGCAAGTACGTCGCTCATCTTTTGCACGGCTTCCTCGAAGCTGCTGGATATCCCGTCCATGGCAGCCAGGAAAAGATTGCCGAAATTCTGCCCCTTCAGCATTCCGTCCTGGAACCTGTACTGAAGCAGCTGCTCCAGTATGGGCTCGGTATCCGCAAGCGCAAGCACGCAGTTCCTTATATCGCCCGGGGGAAGCATGCCCAGATCCTGCCTCAGCATTCCCGAGCCTCCGCCGTCGTCCGCAACGGTCACGACAGCAGTGATGTTCGAGCTGTATGCCTTCAAGCCCCTGAGCATAGTCGAAAGCCCTGTGCCGCCGCCTATCACGACGAGCTTGGGGCCTTTTATGAGGATCCTCTTTTCGAAAAGCAGATTGCTGAGCCTGTCTGAATCAAGCGACATTTTAAAGCCGCTGTTTGTAATTGCGTGGAAAAAGGTCCTGACCACGTACCTTGCGGATATCATGATGAAAATGCAGCCCGAAAGGATGAGAAAAACGGAAAGAAGCCTTTCCAGGATGCTCATATAGATCTCCCTTACCATAAAGGAGAGTCCGAAGCTTATACAGGCTATGCCCAGGATAGCCACCAGAAGCCACCTCTTGATGTGGATGCCCGGCCTGAACCAATCGATCAACCTCATTTTCCAGAACTCCTGCCATCCTTTTCTATGTCCCTGTGTTCCAGGACCGACCTGTGCTGTTTCTCCTGAAGCGACGCATGGAGGGAATCGGCGATGGCCACGGACCTGTGCCTTCCGCCGGTGCAGCCTATTCCGATGACAAGCTGGGACTTGCCCTCCTTGATGTAGTTGGGTATCAGGAAATCCAGCATGTCCTTGAGCTTCTCCAGAAACTCAACTGTCTCCGGCATTTTCAGCACATAATTGCGCACCGTCTCGCTCCGCCCGCTCAGGCGCTTCATCGATTCGATATAATACGGGTTCGGTATGAAGCGCACGTCAAACACCAGGTCGCACTCTATGGGTATCCCGTATTTAAAGCCGAAGGAAATGATATTTATGATGATGCCCGTGAAGGCCGATTCCTGTCCGATGATATTGGTGATTTCCTCTTTGAGCTGCCTGGGGGTCAGGTTTGAGGTCTCTATTACATAGTTTGCCTTGTCCTTGATCTTCTGCAGGACCCTGCGCTCCTCGTTGATACCCCTCATCAGCATTCCCTCGGGAGCCAGCGGATGGGCTCTTCTGGTCTCCTTGTAGCGTTTTATGACCACCCTGTCCGAGGCCTCCAGGAAGAGGATCTCATAGCTGTGCCCGTCTTCAAGCAGCGCCTTCAGCGCCGGAAAAAGATCGTTTAACAGCACGCCTCCGCGTATGTCGATGACCAGCGCTACCTTGTCCGTTTTCCCGTAGCTCTGGCTGCAGATCTCCGCAATCTTGGGTATGAGCATGGGAGGAAGATTATCGATGCAAAAAAAGCCCGCGTCCTCCAGATATTTTGCCACAAGGCTTTTACCGGCTCCGGATATGCCCGTTATCACTATGAATCTCATCGATAGACCTCCGTCGATTGCGTCCTCATTTGCAGCCTTCTCCGCACATACTGCGGAGCTCCTCCTGTGCTTCAGCGGCCTTAAGCCTTCTCATTCCTCGCCCACTATCCTTACTTCCGTCTGCAGCTCCACCCCGTACTTTTGTCTTACTTCAGCCCGGATATGCTTTATAAGCTTTATAATATCGTCTGCGGTTGCATTTCCGGTATTGACGATGAAGCCGCAGTGCTTGCTGGAGACCTCCGCCCCGCCGATTCCGTAGCCCCTGAGCCCGCAGTCCTGCACAAGCTTTCCGGCGTAATAGCCCTCGGGCCTTTTGAATATGCTGCCCGCGCTGGGCAGCTCCAGGGGCTGCTTCTCGCGCCTCTGCCTGTTGAAATCGTCCATAAGGCCTTTTATCTTCGCCCTGTCGCCCTTTTTCAGCTTCAGGTCTACCTTCAGCGCAATTCCGCCTTCCGCCTGGATAAAGCTGGAGCGCTTGCCGAAGAGGTGCGCCTCCTTCTCCAGTACGGCTATTCTGCCCTGTTTGTCCAGATATTCGGTTTTCAATACCACATCCGCCATCTCGCCGATGTATGCGCCCGCGTTCATAAATACCGCGCCGCCGAGCGTTCCCGGTATGCCTTCCGCAAATTCAAGCCCCGAAAGCCCTTGCTCCAGGGCAATGCGCGACAGCCTTGAAATGAGTATTCCCGCCCCGGCGGAAATAGTATCCTCCCTGACCTCATACCTGCTCAGGTTATCGGATATTTTAATTACGACCCCTCTTATTCCTTTATCCCTTACTATGAGATTTGTGCCGTTCCCCATGACAAATACGGGAATGTCCTCCCGTATGCAGGCCCGGTAGACCCGTACAAGGCCGTCGGCATCCTCCGGGGTCACGAGGATATCCGCGGGACCGCCTACCTTAAAGGATGTATGGTTTTTCATGGGCTCATCCGTAACGACATTTTCACTGCCCGCAAGGCCTGCGAGCAGTCCGGCCGCATATGTACTGTCCAATAATGCACTTCCTCCGGAATTTTTATATATTTTTTACAATATATATCTTACTATAAATCAGCTGTCAATAGACTGCTCCCGCCCCTATTGGCCCTGTACGATTTTTGCCTTCACCGCTTTCCTCTCCTCGATAAATCTTTCGATTTTATCGCCTGAGGTGCAGATGACAAGCTCCTCGGGCACGCCCACCTCCGCGAGCAGCTCGTGTACCCTGTCAAACCTGCCTACGTCAAAGCTTATGTGAGCGTCGCTGCCGCAGGTTATTCTTGCCCCGTACTCCCTGCATTTGACGGCAAACTCCCTGCAGTTCCGGTCGCTGCCCTTCCTGACGGAAAAGGAATGGTTGTTTATCTCAATGAGCTTCCCGTATTCTGCCGCAGTCCTTACCACTTTATCTATATCCACCTGGAAAACCGGATTGCCCGGATGAGCTATCGCATCGACAAGGGGATTTTTTAAAATATTGACGAGCGCCTGTGTGTGCTCCTCTATGGTAGCCGGCTCAATGGTGAAATCGTGGAAGCTGGCTATTACGAGCTCGAGCTGTCTCATGATGCCGTCGGGTATGTCGGTGCCGCCGGAATAATCCGTTATATTGGCTTCTACGCCCTTGATGATCCTCACGCCATATACCCTTTCAGGGATTACCTTGAGGTTCCAGAAATGCAGAAGGCTTGACGCGCCCTTCATCGCAGGTCCGTGATCCGTCATTGCTATAGCCTCGAGCCCTTTGTTGCCGGCTTCTCTGGCATTTTCCTGTATGGTGCTGTACGAATGTCCGCTCGAAATCGTGTGTGTATGTGTATCTACAACAAGTCTCAAAATTAATTACCTCCGAAGCTATCTCTAAATCGTTGACACCGGAGGGTATTTTTATACCCCCGGCTGCGTTACTTGTTCATCTCGCCCATAACCCTCTCGTTTATGAGCATCGCGGCGTTGTAGCCCATTTGCTTCTGTCTGTAGTTCATCGCGGCTACTTCCACAATTATTGCAAGATTTCTGCCGGGCCTCACGGGTATGTTCAGAGACGGCACCTTTATCCCCAGTATATCCATATACTCGTCCACGAGCCCCAGCCGGTCGTAGTTTTTCTTCTCGTCCCACAGCTCCAGCTTTATGACAAGGTTGATATTTTCCTGAACCTTGACCGAGCCTACGCCGTATAGATTTTTAACATCCAGTATTCCGATGCCTCTGATTTCGATGAAATGCCTTATGATATCGGGAGCGGTGCCGAGAAGCGTCTTATCCGACACCTTCCTGATCTCGACCACGTCGTCGGCTATCAGCCTGTGGCCCCTTTTAACAAGCTCGAGCGCGGTCTCGCTCTTTCCCACGCCGCTCTCGCCGAGTATCAGCACGCCCTCGCCGTATACCTCAACAAGCACGCCGTGTCTCGATATCCTGGGAGCAATCTGCACGTTCAGGTACAGGATGAGCCCGCTGAGGAACCTGGATGTGATGTCGACGGTCCTAAGGATGGGAATACCGTATTTTTTGGAAACCTCGATCATCTCGTCGAAGACCTCAAGCCCTCTGGCCACAACAATGCACGGGAAGCCGGTCCTGAAAAAATCGTCCAGCCTGTACAGGCGCTGCTGGGGCGTGAGACCTGCCAGATAATTGGTCTCGACCTTGCCGACGATCTGTATCCTATCCGTCCCGAAGTAGTCCATATAGCCCGCCAGCTGGAGCCCCGGCCTGTTGACATCCGAAGTGGTGATAAGTATATCCTCAAGGCTTTTGGGGACGCATACCCCCTCCAGCTGGAACTCCTCCGCGATTTCCCTTAGTGTAACCGTAAACATCCAAAACCCTCCAAGCCCATATATTGCAACCGGTGTACCCTAAACAGCTAAGCCTTAAAACGCGACATCCATCCAACACACCAACCTCTCAGCGAGAGAGGTGTGGTCCAAACAGCTTTAGCGTCAAAAGGGGCCTACCTCGACGCTCAGCCCCTCGCGGGAGAGACGTGTCCAAATAGCTTTAGCGTCAAAAAGGACATTCCCCTATTCCCCGACCCCTCAGCGGGAGAGGTGTGTCCAAACAGCTTTAGCGTCAAAAGGGAACATACCTCGACGCACAGCCCCCAGGCCGGGTGCCAAGTCCAGCTTTAGCGTCAAAAGGGGACATATCTCGACGCACAGTCCGTCGGCGGGAGAGATGTGTCCCCTCTCATTATACACCAAAAAAAGAAACCTTGCAGGATAAATGCAAGGTTTCCCGTTTTAGTGGCTATTATCAGCCTTTCTTTCCTATCCTCATGCCGTAGAAGGAACGCCATACGAATACAAAGGCCAGGGCCAGGAACACAATCCCTATATAGGGAGCTACGTTCCTGAAGGCTTCGGTAAGGGCTATTTCCATTGCCAGCAGGCCGAACAGTGTCGTGAACTTGATGATCGGGTTGAGCGCTACGGAGGAGGTGTCCTTGAAGGGATCGCCTACAGTATCGCCTACGACCGTTGCGTCGTGAAGCGGGCTGCCCTTTTCCTTGAGATCCACTTCAACAACCTTCTTGGCATTATCCCAGCAGCCGCCGGCATTGGCCATAAACACGGCCTGGAACAAACCGAAGGTTGCGATCGAGATCAGGTATGCCACGAAGAATGCGACGGCTTCCGTCTTGCCGCCTGCCGGAGCGGAGATAAAGGCAAACGCCAGAGCAAAGGAGAATATCGCTATAAATATGTTGAGCATACCCTTCTGGGCATATTGCGTACATATCTTAACGACTTCCTTCGATTTCTCTGTTGCAGCCTTCTGGCTGGCGTTTTCATCAAGCTGGATATTCTTCTTGATGTATTCGACGGCCCTGTAAGCGCCGGTCGATACGGCCTGTGTGGAAGCGCCCGTGAACCAGTATACCACCGCTCCGCCGCAGATGAAGCCGAGGATGGTGTAGGGGTTCAGGATATTCAATATGGTTTCAGGCTCTACGCCCAGAACATTTTTGATGACAAGGATCAAGGAGAATATCATGATTGTGGAACCGACAACCGCGGTACCGATCAGGACCGGCTTTGCGGTAGCCTTGAAAGTATTGCCCGCGCCGTCGTTCTTTTCCAGAAAGTCTTTGCCTGTTTCAAAATCCGGTTTGAAGCCGAATTCCTTTTCAATATCCTTTTCAACGCCGGGAATGGACTCTATCAGAGAA
>JAEZJL010000143.1 GCA_023415815.1 Bacillota bacterium
CCGATACTGGTATAAAGTGTCGGCCCCCTTTTATCCTACGGAATTGATTTGCTTTTAACTGAACTTAACACGAGTGCAGTTTTTTGTGAAATTACAAAAGATTTTTTCACACGGTCTGACGGTTCTTAAATTGTCGCATGCGACGCGGAACAGGTTTGCATACTCTCTCAGTGGAGACGTTTGAGCGGCTTATGGCCTATTTCGGAGTTGTTTTCTTCAAAATCATTGCATTTCTGATGTAAATATATTACAATAAATAAACAAACATATGTTTGGCAATTTCTGCCGCAGCATAGAAATGTTATAATTAAAGATATCGGGGGCTGATTGTAAAATAGAAGGAAATATACGCTCCCTATATATTATTAGAGCTATTACATACATTAACCGGAGGTCGCCCATGCGCATACTTCACACATCGGACTGGCACCTGGGAAGGAGCCTTGAAAATATAAGCCGCATCGAAGAGCAGCGGGAATTCATCGACTGTCTTTGTAAAATGGCTGAAGACGAAAAGATCGACCTTGTGCTGGCGGCGGGAGACATATTCGATACCTACAACCCCTCCGCCGCCGCGGAAGAGCTGTTTTACGACGCCCTTGACAGGCTGAACGGCAAAGGCAGGCGGGCGGTCGTCGTCATCGCGGGAAATCATGACAGCCCGGAGCGACTGTGCGCGGCCAGCCCGCTGGCCTATAAAAACGGCATCATCCTGCTGGGCTATCCGGGAAGCGACGCGGGTATCCGTAATACCGGCGGCGGAAGCATTAACATAACGGCTTCCGGTCCGGGCTGGCTGGAGCTACGCATCCGGGGCTGCGAGCACAGCGCGGTGATAATCGCCCTTCCCTACCCTTCGGAGGCCCGCCTGGAAGAGGTCCTGGCCGAACAGGCGGATGAAGGGGCGCTTCAGAAGGCTTATTCGGATAAAATAGGCGGCATTTTTTCAAGCCTAGCCGAAAAATACAGGGACGACACCGTCAATCTGGTCGTCAGCCACCTCTTTCTCAGGGGAGGCAAGGAATCGGAGTCGGAGAGGACGCTGCAGGTCGGCGGAGCCATGACGGTGGACCCGGCCGTGCTCCCTTCAAAGGCCCACTTTGCAGCCTTCGGGCATTTGCACAGGCCTCAGGAGATGAAGAATTCGCCCTGCCCCGTATTTTATTCCGGCTCGCCGCTGGCATACAGCTTCTCGGAGGCCGACTACAGCAAGGCTGTCTATATCGTTGACGCAGTTCCGGGAGCGGCCGCGGATATAAGGCCCGTCTATCTGGAGTGCGGCAGGCCTTTGAAAAGGTGGAGCGCCGGAGAGGGCATAGGCCAGGCGCTGCAGTGGTGCAGGGAGGGCCGGGACCGCAATGCCTGGATAGACCTTGAGATAGCGACGGACAGGGTGCTGACTGCAGAGGAGCAGAAGGAGCTGAGGCAGCTCCATCCGGGCATCGTCAATATCCGCCCGAGGCTTAAAACAGAGGCCTCCGATGCTCTGGCCGCGCCGGGCAGGGAGGGCCGGAAAGCCGACGAGCTGTTCAGGGATTTTTATAAATACCGCATGCGGGCCGATATGCCTGAAGAGCTTATGAGCGCTTTCATTGAGATATTGAATGAGGAAGAGCCTGAATCCGTGGAGGGAGATGCGGCATATGAGACCGAAGCTTCTTGAAATTGAAGGGCTGCAGAGCTTCAGAGGCAGTCAGAGGATAGATTTCGACGCCCTTGGTGAGACCGGGCTGTTCGGCATATTCGGTCCGACCGGGAGCGGCAAGTCCACTGTGCTTGACGCCATCACCTTTGCGCTGTACGGCAAGGTGAAGAGGGCGGACAGGGGCACCCAGGGCATAATCAATACAAACGTGAACACGGCAAAGGCGGCCTTCACCTTCGAGCTCCTGAAGGAAGGCGTGAGAAGAACCTACAGGGTCGAGCGCACCTACCAGCGCAAAAAGGGCTCGGAGAATTCCTGCGAGCCAAGGGTTGCCAGACTCCTGGAAATCACTGCGGACGGGGTTATTCCGCTGTGCGACAAAGCGTCCGAGGTCAGCGGCAGCATTGAAGAGCTGCTCGGCCTCAGCCATGACGATTTTACCAGAGCAGTCGTCCTGCCGCAGAACAGCTTTCAAGAGTTCCTCCTGCTGGACAATGCTAAGAAGCGGGACATGCTCGAAAGAATCTTCTATCTTGAAGAATACGGCAAACAGCTTCTGGACAAGCTGAACAGGAAAATGGGCTCGCTCAAAAGCCGGATAGACGTCCTTTCGGGCGAACTGGCGGGCTATGCGGACGCTTCCGGGGAAGCCCTTGAAGCGGCAGAAAGCCACATGTCGGAGGCGTTAGCGGAAAGAAACCGGGTGGAGAGGGAGCTTGAGCTGCTCGATGCAAAGCACGGCGAAGCAAAAGAGGTATGGCAGCTTGTCCGCGACCTGTCGCTCGTCGTCCTGCGGGAAGAGCAGCATGCGGCCTTGAAGGAGGACACGGGCAGGAAGCGGTTCAGGCTTGAAAGGGCATTGAAGGCCGACGGGCTGCCCGGTATGATAAGGAAAAACAGCGAGCTGTCACAAAGACTCAGCGATACTCAAAGCCGGCTGAATGAGGTGCTGAAAGACTTTCCGCGCGCTGCCGGCGATTTGGAGGAAATGCGCCTGAGGTATGACGGCCTGAAAATAGAAACCTCATCGGAGCTGCCCAGGCTGGTGGGCCTGAGGACCAGATTAACGGATGCGCTCGGAGTCAAATCGGAAATAAAGGCCCTGCATGAGGGTATAGACGGGCTTCAGAGTAAAGCCGCCGGACTGCAGGAAGGCATGAAGAGAAAAAACGAGGCCATAAGCGCGGGGAGATCGGAGCTTGAAGCCATGGAGCAGGGCATAGCAGAGCTTTTGCCCGAGATGAGGCTGCTGACGGTCGACCCGGAATACAGACAGCGGATGCAGGAGGGCGTCAGGCTTGAGAGCGAGCTGGGGACGCTTGAGACAAATAAAGCGGAGCTAGGGAAGGGGACGGCTGGATTAAAGGCCGAAATCACTGCACTCGAGCTCAAGCTGGGTCAAATACGGGAAGGTATCGGGGCCTCCCAAAGAGCCGTTGACGAAGTCAATGATAAAATCCTTAAGCATGCGGCTTCAGAGCACGGGGACAGGAACTCCGTCCTCGAATACAGGGGGCGTCTGCATGGACTGCAAACGGTTTACGATGTTTTAAAGCTGAGAAAATCCGAAATGGATGCCCTGAATGGAAAATTATCCGCACAGAACTTGCGTCTGGCGGAGCTGGTAAATAAAGCGCGCATGCTGGAAGAGAGCAGGGTGAAGGCTGCCGCCGGATGTTCGGACTGCAGGCTGGAGCTCGACAATATCGCCGCCGGGCTGGAGAGAAATACGGCCCGCGTGCTCTCAAGAAGCCTTAAGGAAGGCGAGCCCTGCCCTGTCTGCGGCTCGCTGCACCATCCGTTGCCCGCAGCCGGTGAAAACGGGGAGGAAATGATTGCCGAAGGGGAGCAGCTTGAGCAGGCCAAAAAAAAGCTGGCCGACGCCGAGGAGCTGTACAAGGCGGCAGAGAGGGCCGCTCTGACCGCGGACGAGCAGATGAAAGCCCTGAAAGAGCAGAAGGACCTCCTGGCAAAGGAAATGGAAACCAGGATTGTCGCCTTTGAAAACGAAAAGCTCAGACTCCCGGAAAGCCTGAGGGCGTCCGGGACGGATGAAATAGGTTCCGAACTTGAAAAAATGAGCGACGCAGGCGAGGCCATGCTTAAAGCCCTTGAAGCCTGGGAAGAGCGGCAGGAGGCGCTGAAGGACGGGCTGAAGCTGGCCGCCGACAGGCTGGCTGAGGTAAGGCTGTCGGAGAACGGAGTAAATACCCAGCTCAAGATGAACGGAGAGAGCCTGGCGAAAGCTGAGGAGGGCCTTGCCGCCGCAATCGGAGAGCTTGACGGAAAAAAGAAGGAGTATGCGGAATTTCTCGGGAAATACGGGGTCGAAAGCGCGTCCGCGGAACTGAAGAGGCTGTCCGAGAACGACCGCAGGCTGGGTGTGCTGCAGAGGCAAACAGAACAGATAAGGGAGGCCGCCGGTAAAAAGAGGTCTTTTCTGGAGCAGTGGAAAACCGAGCTCGGGATTTTAAGCAATGAGGATACAAAGGTCAGGGCGGATATCGAAAGCTCCGTCAGACTGAAGCGGGAGAAGGAAGCAAGGCTTGCGGAACTGGCGGGAGCATCGGATATAGAGGCCGAGATCAGGCGGACGGATGGGAAGCTGGCTGGGTATGAAAGGCTTGAAAAGCAATACCGTGAAAGGCTCCAGCTTCTGGAAAAGCAGTATAACGAGCTCGTTACCGCCAAAACCACGCTGGAGGGCCGGCAGGCCATCTATTCCGGCGATCTGGAAGAGGACGGGAGACGGCTTGAAGCCATGCTGAAGGAAAGAGGCTTTGCCGTAAAGGACGAGGTGGAAAAGGCTGTCCTTCCGCAGCAGGAGCAAACAGCATTGAAAAACGATATCGAAGAATATGACCGGACGGATTTGAATATACAGGCTCAGAAAGGGCTTATATTAAAGAAGCTGGATTCACGAATCATTACGGACGAGGAATGGAGTACCATTGACAGCTCATGGAGGGAGCTGTCGGCCTTGAAGGAGCAGTGCGTTTCACGAAGCGAGGTAGCCAGGAGCAGCTTCAACACCTTGAAAAGCAAGCATGAGAGGTGGTTGGAGCTCGACAGGAGCCATAAGTCGCACACATACAAATACGGCCTGCTTGAACAGATTCAAAAGCTGCTGAAAGCCGAAAGAGGCAAGGACAACAGCTTCATAGACTTTATAGCCGAGGAGCGCCTGCGCTATATAGCGGCCAAAGCCTCAGAAACTCTGGGCTTTATTACGAAATACAAATACGCCCTCGAGCTTGACACGGACGCAGGCTTCATAATACGCGACAATACCAACGGAGGCGCACACAGGACTGTATCTTCGCTCTCCGGAGGCGAAACCTTTCTGACCTCTCTTTCCCTGGCCCTTGCGCTTTCCGAGCAGATACAGCTGAAAGGGCAGAGCCCCCTGGAGTTTTTCTTTCTGGACGAGGGCTTCGGCACCCTGGATAGCGCGCTTCTCGATACCGTAATAGACTCTCTTGAACGTCTCAGCAGGAAGGAAAGAATCATCGGACTGATCAGCCATGTGCCGGAGCTGAGAAACCGCCTGCCGCGCAGGCTTGTCATAGATCCGCCGTCCGTGCAGGAAGGCAGCAGGGCGAGGATCGAGAAGGCATGAGCATTTTTTTATGATTATCCCGGACGTTTGAGCAGAAATACCTGTAATATAATTCACCCTTTTTAGACAAACTGTACAGTAATACTGACTGGGGATGAATGCTGCAATGGCTGGAAAATACAGGTACACAAAAGAACCGACGCCAGTCGGGGCTGCCGAAGGCAAAAAACAGACAAAGAAGATCCCGGGACTTGATAAAAGGGTGGAAAATCTGGAAGCGCAGTATCACACTTCCCTTGGAGCCAGAAAGATAAGCGGGAAGCTTGACGGCAATATCGATTTGCTCGAAAAAACCTTCAAGGCCTGTTCCGATTTCATGCTGAGGGAGCTCGCGTTCGGCGACGGCGGCGTTAAATGTGCGGTCGCCTGCATTGAAAACCTTGTAAACATGGAAACCCTGAATACCTGCCTGCTCAAGCCTCTTATGTCCGAGCAGCCCGGAGACCTGGAAGAGGCGCCGCCGGACCTGTTCCTGCGTCTGAAGGCATCACTTGTATACATCAATAATATCGAAGAGACCGAGAGCTTTCGCACGGCTGTCGAAAGTATCATGAAGGGCAGCAGCGTCCTGTTCGTAGAAGGCTGCGAAACGGCGCTCGTACTGAGCATGCCCGAATGGAAGGGCAGGCGTGTTTCGACGGAGACGATCGAAAGGGTGGTAATCGGACCTCATGAGGCCTTCGTCGAAAACATAGGCACAAACCTGTCGCTTATCAGAAACAAACTCAGGACGCCTGAGCTGAAGACCGAAAAGCTTGTGGTGGGGAGACTCAGCGCAACACAGGTCATCGTAGCCTATATCGGCGGAGTGGCGGATAATAAAACGGTAGAAGAGATAAAAAGCAGGATAGGGAAGATTGACATCGATATAATTCCGGACAGCTCTTACATCGAAAGGCTTATTGAAGATAAGCCGCTCTCGCCCTTTCCTCAGATTCTCACAACGGAAAGACCGGACAAAACCATGGCAAGCCTGGCCGAGGGACGCGTGGCTGTATTTGTGGACGGCTCGCCCAATATCCTAATCGCACCGGTGACCCTGTCGGATTTCCTCGCGGCTGCCGAAGACAGTTACAGTTTATTCTATTTTTCCACTTTTTTCAGGGTTTTAAGATATTTCGCCTTTGCCCTCGCGCTTTTGGGACCCTCGATGTATATTGCGATTACGACCTACCATCAGGAGATGATACCTCTCCCGCTGCTTATCACTATTGCCAGATCACGGGCTGAAGTGCCTTTCCCCGCAATAGTCGAAGCCCTTCTCATGGAATTGATATTCGAGCTGCTGAGAGAAGCCGGGATAAGGCTGCCTCAGCCCGTCGGTCCTGCCATCAGCATCGTGGGAGGCCTGGTTATAGGGCAGGGGGTTGTCCAGGCCGGAATAGTTTCTCAGACCATCGTCATTGTGGTTGCCATTACCGGTATAGCATCCTTTTCCATACCGGCCTTCAACCTTTCCATACCGGTCAGGGTCATCAGATTTCCAATTATGGCGCTGGCAGCCGCCCTTGGCATATACGGCATAATAATGGGTCTGCTGGTGCTGCTCATACATCTTGTCGATCTCCGCTCCGTAGGGACGCCTTATCTTCTCCCGTTCGCCCCGCTTTCATTAAAGGACATGAAGGACAGCATCGTGAAGGCTCCGTTATGGTCGCTCATCTCAAGGCCTTCCTACATACACAGTTCAAACCGGAAGAGAATGAAAAAAGGGCTGGAGCCAAAGCCCGGAAATCAAGGGTGAGAGGATGGGACAAATGCCGGGAATATTAAGAAGGACCGCCGTTATGCTATTGCTCCCGGCCCTGTTCGTTTTTTTTACAGGCTGCTGGGGCAAGACCGAACTGAATGAAATAGGTATCGTGACTACTACGGGCGTGGATGCGGAGCCTGACGGAAGCGTGAGGATAACCGTCCTGTCCATTCAGCCGGAAGGCTCTCCGAATGTTCCTCAGCTGCGCTCCATAACGTGGATAGGCTCGGCGACCGGAAAGAATCTCGCCGACGCGGCCAAAAACCTAAGGAGTACGGCTGTCAAAAGGCTGTCCTGGCTCCATAACAGCATCATCATCATCGGGGAGGATGCCGCAAAAAGCAAGATGGAGGATGTCATAGACTTTTTTGCAAGAAACAGGGAAATACGCTTCAGCAGTCATGTGCTCGTAGCGGGGGGAAGGGCCTGCGACATGCTGCAGACGCCTGCCAGCCTGCAGAGGGATCTCTATACTGAGATGGAGGGTATGATACGGAATATTGACGATTGGTCCAAATCTTATGTCGCAAATGCAAAGGAATTTCTCGTATCCTATTCCGAGCACTGCGGCGACATGGTGACAGGGAAGATCTGGTATCGGGAGGAGCAGACCAATACGTTCGCCACTGCCAGAGAGGATTACGAAAAGCTGGTCTTAAAGGATCGAAAACTCCCCGTGGCATTTATGGAGGGCTGCGCTGTCTTCAAGCTGGGCAGCTTCGCCGGTTGGCTGGACGCAAGCGAAACCAGGGGATTTTTGTGGATTATGAACAAGATAAAGCCCGGTACGATCATTTCAGCCGGGAAGGACGGAGATCTTGCGATGGAAAACCTTTTTTCCAGCTCCTCCGTCGATATCAGGCCGGATAACGGCAATTACAGGGCTCTTCTGAAGGTAGACGTACGCGGCAGCCTGATGGAGCAGACATCCGAGGAGAATATACGGGAGCTCGACGCACTGCTTAAGGCTGAGGATAGCTTTGCAGAAATGATAAAATCTGATATGGAGGGGGCGGTCAAAAAAATTCAGAAGGAATACAATGCAGATGTTTTCCGCTTCGGCACACAGTTAAACAGGCAGCATCCCCAGGAGTGGAAGAAGGTCGAAAAGGATTGGGAGGGTGCCGTATTTTCAAAGGTAAGGGTGGAGTATGATGTGGAGGTAACAATCGAGAGGACGGGTGAAATAATACGGTCTCTTATGTAAGGAGGGCTGTACATCATGCTGGTTTTGACAATATTGATTTTTGCGGCGCTGGCGGCTATAGAGACAGCGGTTCTTATCAAAAAGAAATATATCAGGGATATATTTGTACTCCTGGTACTCATGGCAATTGCCCTGATATACAGTATAAGCGGCGTAACCGACTGGAATTTTCCTGGACCGCCCACATTTGACGAAATGCTTTTTAAGCCTATTTCACAGCTGGTTTTCCCCAGCCGTGCGCAGTGACTGCTTTTTTGCCTTCTTCCCCCCGTCCCCGGGAATGCCCCTTATAATAGCTGTTACAAGCAGGAGCGCAGGTATGAAAAATGCGACGAAGAAGCTGTATATGGGCAATGTGCGGTGAAGAAAATTATAAAGGCTCACTATCCTCTCCGATGCGGCCATGGATATGGAAAGCAGGACCAGGCCGACGGGCAGGATCATGCTTTTGAAGGTCTTCAGCCCGCAGAGCTGTGACAGGCCCAGCACGATCGCATAATAGACGATAGTGGTCTTTGCAAATATGCCGGTTATCCAGACGCCCATAATGGTTATATCGAGGTTCTGTATATACTCTCCGATACTGGCGAAGCGCACGTATTCAAGAGCCGGAAACAGCAGCTCACCCGTCAGCTTCCCGAACACCGCGATAGTAAGTACGCCCAGCTCCATACTGAAGCAGAGAATTCCCACGGATACGGTGGTATACTTTCGTATGTTTTTTTTATCTTTTACGTACGGTATCAGCTGAAGAATTATTACAAACTCGAGCAGCCACGACTGTATCAGCAGTCCTCCTTTTACGGGCGGAATAACGCCGTTGGCCAGCACTGGAAGAAAATTGCGAAGGTCGGTTTCCTTGATATTTGCAACCGCTATGAAGGCCAGAATACCCAGACCTAAGGGCACAATGAATTCATTGACCCTTGCGATTACCTCCAGGCCTCTTGTTACCGCATAGGAGC
>JAEZJL010000225.1 GCA_023415815.1 Bacillota bacterium
GAATTGAGGATATTGAGTAAGGCCGAGACTCCTCCCGTGCAGATTGAGGAGGATTCCGACGTCAATGAAATGGTAAGGCTTAAATACAGGTATCTCGACCTGAGGCGTCCCGACATGCAGCGCAACCTCATGCTGAGGCACAGGGTCGCCAAGATAGCCAGGGATTATTACGACGCAAACGGTTTCCTTGAAATAGAAACACCTATGCTCGGCAAGAGCACGCCGGAAGGTGCCAGGGATTACCTTGTCCCCAGCAGGGTTCATCCGGGGAAATTCTACGCTTTGCCCCAGTCGCCCCAGCTTTTCAAGCAGCTCCTGATGGTCGGCGGCTACGACAGGTATATGCAGATAGTAAAATGCTTCAGGGACGAGGATCTCAGGGCGGACAGGCAGCCTGAATTCACACAGATTGACCTTGAGATGTCCTATGTGAATGTGGACGACGTCCTGGCCATTAACGAGGGCTTTGTCAAAAAAGCTTTCAAGGAAGCGCTCGGGGTCGATATCCCTACCCCTTTCACAAGGCTTTCATACCGGGAGGCCATGGACAGGTTCGGCTCCGACAAGCCCGATGTCAGATTCGGGTTTGAGCTCGTGAACATTTCCGACCTTGCAGCAGGCTGCGGCTTCAAGGTGTTTTCCGATGCAGTGAAAAACGGCGGCAGCGTCCGTGCGATCAATGCGAAGGGCTGCGGGGCGAAGTTCAGCAGAAGGGAAATCGACAGCCTCGTGGAATTTGTTAAGATATACAAGGCAAAGGGAATGGCCTGGATCGCGGTAGAGGAAAATGAGCTGAAATCGGCCATTACCAAATTCTTCAACGAGGATGAGGTCAGGGCGATACTTGACAGGGTGAAGGCCGAGCCCGGCGACCTTATCTGCTTCATCGCCGACAAAAACGAAGTCGTCTACGATTCACTGGGCGCTTTGAGACTTGAGCTTGCGAGGAGACTTGAGCTTTTAAACAAAAACGTATATAATTTCCTGTGGGTGACCGAATTTCCTCTTCTGGAGTACGATGAGGAGGAAAAGCGCTGGGTCGCCAAGCATCACCCCTTTACCTCCCCCATGGACGAGGATCTGGAATATCTGGACAGCGACCCGGGCAAGGTGCGCGCCAAGGCTTACGATATGGTGCTCAACGGCGTGGAGCTGGGCGGCGGCAGCATAAGGATACACATTGAGGAGCTGCAGGCCAGGATGTTTAAGCTGCTCGGGTTTACGGAGGAGAAGGCGAGGGAGAGCTTCGGCTTCCTGCTGGACGCGTTCAAGTTCGGCGTGCCTCCGCACGGCGGTATGGCCTACGGACTCGACAGGCTCATCATGCTCATGGCGGGAAGAAGCAGCATAAGGGATGTAATCGCATTCCCGAAGGTGCAGAATGCTTCCGATCCCATGACAAACGCGCCGGACTTTGTGGAAGCCATACAGCTTAAGGAGCTTCACATCAGGTCGGTGGATTAATTGGCAAAAGGGGGAATTATTACGCCGGAAGGTAAAAAAATAAACGAAACCCTGGACTGGATAATACACATTGCGGTAGCGGTGCTCATCGGCGTCCTGATCGTGACGTTTGTAGGGCAGAGGACGCTGGTTCACGATATTTCGATGCAGCCCACGCTTGTGGAGGGAGACAATCTTGTCGTGGAAAAGCTCAGTCCAAAGCTTGGCGGACTTCACAGGGGCGATATCATCGTCTTCAAGGTTCCCGAGGAAAACCGGCAGCTGATTAAAAGGCTCATCGCAGTTGAAGGCGACAAGGTCGAAATAAAGGACGGCAAGGTATATGTCAATGACGAGGAGTCAAAAGTCGTAGACCTGCCGGGCGTTGAGACCAATCCCGGCGACAATCCCGCATACAGCAAGCTGACCGTGCCGGCGGGCCATGTCTATGTATTGGGCGACAACAGGCCGTACAGCAACGACAGCAGGGCTAAGGGACCTATCGAAACGAAGCGTATTACCGGAAGAGCTATCTTCAGATTTTACCCCTTCAACAAGATAGGGATACCATAGGGCTGCTTTATTAATTTTTTTATTTATGTTAATATAGAGTGTGATATTTTAAAGTATCAATTATATTGATACTTTTATTTTTTACCGGGGAGGCGGCGGTACTGCCGCATAAATACGATTAGGCGTATGAAAAAACTTTTGCACATGGGCCTTGATGTGGGTTCGACTACAGTAAAGCTTGTCGTTCTGGACAGAAACGGCAATATGATATATAGCAGGTATCAACGGCATTTTTCCGATATCAGGAAAACCATATTTGAGCTTGTCGATAAAACCTGTGAGGAATTTATCGAAGAGGACGTCACCGTCACGCTGACCGGCTCCGGAGGGATTTCGGTCGCGCAGTGGCTGGATCTCCCGTTTGTCCAGGAGGTCATTGCCGGGACAGGCGCGATACGGAGCCTGATACCAGAAACGGACGTCGCTGTGGAGCTGGGCGGCGAGGACGCCAAGATCACCTTTTTCGAAGGAGCCGTCGAGCAGCGTATGAACGGCACCTGCGCAGGCGGTACGGGAGCCTTTATAGACCAGATGGCTTCGCTTCTTCAGACAGACGCCGCCGGACTGGATGCATATGCCGCAAAGCATAAGGTAATATATCCTATTGCCGCCAGATGCGGCGTGTTTGCAAAATCGGATATACAGCCGCTCCTTAACGAAGGCGCGGCGAAGGAGGACATTGCCGCTTCCGTCTTCCAGTCTGTTGTAAATCAAACAATCAGCGGTCTTGCCTGTGGGAGGCCGATTAAAGGCAACGTAGCCTTCCTGGGCGGGCCGCTGTATTTTCTGCCGGAGCTCAGGAAAAGATTTGTAGAAACGCTTGGCCTCGGGGAGGATCAGGTCATTTTCCCGGACAATTCCCAGCTTTTTGTGGCCGTTGGCGCTGCGCTGCAGTCAAGGGAAAAGCAGGTTGTTTCCTTCCGCACGCTGCGCGAAAGACTGCCGGTTTTGGAAAAAATAGCGGTGCATGAGGTTGAACGGCTGAAGCCCTTGTTCGGGGACGAGCTGGAGCTCATGGAGTTCAGAAGGCGCCATTCCAGGCATACTGCACCCAGAAAGGAGCTCGGGGCCCACAGGGGAGACTGTTTCCTGGGCATCGATGCGGGCTCCACCACTACAAAGCTGGCGCTGACCGACAGCGAAGGCGCTTTGCTTTACTATTATTACGGCAGCAACAAGGGTAGCCCGCTGAAATCCGTGGTGAAGGAATTGAAGAAGCTATACTCCCTCATGCCCGACGGGGCCAGGATCGCAAATTCCACGGTCACAGGCTATGGCGAGGGGCTCATTAAGAGTGCTCTGAACGTTGATATAGGCGAGATTGAGACGATTGCCCACTACAAGGCGGCGGAGCATTTCCTGCCCGGTGTGGAATTCATACTTGACATCGGCGGACAGGATATGAAGTGCATGCAGGTGAAAAACGGGGTCATTGACAGCATCATGCTCAATGAGGCCTGCTCTTCCGGCTGCGGTTCCTTCATAGAAACCTTCGCCGGTTCTTTGAACATGAGCGCGGAGGAGTTTGCCAGGGAAGCCCTGCTGGCGGGAAAGCCGGTCGATCTCGGCTCGCGGTGTACGGTTTTTATGAATTCGCGCGTCAAGCAGGCGCAGAAGGAAGGGGCCTCCGTAGGCGACATCTCTGCGGGACTCTCCTATTCGGTCATCAAAAATGCACTATTAAAAGTTATAAAGATAAGGGACCCGAAGGAACTCGGGAAAAAGATCATCGTCCAGGGCGGGACCTTTTATAGTGACGCAGTGCTCAGAAGCTTCGAACTCATTTCCGGCCGTGAGGCCGTAAGGCCTGATATCGCCGGACTTATGGGAGCTTACGGAGCGGCGCTCATTGCGTGCGAAAGATATGCGGAAGGCAATGCAAGCACACTGATGGACGCAGCGGGGCTGGACGGCTTCAAAACCGATGTTACGCTCAGAAGGTGCGGTCTTTGCAGCAACAATTGCCTTCTGACCATAAACAGCTTTGAGGACGGCAGAAGCTTTACCTCCGGAAACAGATGTGAGCGTGGCGCCGGGCATGAATCAGGCAACAGGGACATTCCCGACCTGTATGATTTCAAATACAGGCTTATAGCCTCCTACAGGCCGCTTGCCGAAAAGGATGCGCCCCGGGGCGTCATAGGCATCCCAAGAGTCCTCAACATGTACGAGAATTATCCCTTCTGGCATACCTTTTTTACAGAGCTCGGCTTCAGCGTGGAGCTTTCTCCGCGTTCCTCCAGGAAGCTTTACGAGATGGGGATAGAGACCATGCCCTCCGAATCGGTATGCTATCCGGCAAAGCTGGTGCACGGGCACATTATGAGCCTTTTGAAAAAAGGCGTTAAGACGATCTTCTATCCTTGTCTCCCGTATGAGAAAAAAGAGGATGAAAGCGCGGACAACCATTATAACTGCCCCGTCGTCACCTCGTACTCGGAGGTCATAAGGCATAATATGGACGACCTCAAGCAGGACGGCATAAGGTTCATCAATCCTTTCCTGCCCTATGACAACAAAAAACGCCTCAAGAAAAGGCTGTATGAGGAATTCCGCAGCTTCGGGGCCGGCAGGGCGGAGATCGGCAGAGCCGTCGACATGGCGTGGCGGGAGGATGAGAAGTTTAAAGCCTCCGTACGCCGCAAGGGAGAGGAAGTACTCGAGTATCTGCAAAAGACGGGCAAAAGGGGAATCGTACTGGCCGGAAGGCCTTACCATATAGATCCTGAGATAAACCACGGCATACCCAAAATCATTACCGAATTCGGCATACCGGTGCTCTCGGAGGATTCGATCGCGCACCTCGGCAGGGCCGAAAGGCCGCTCAGGGTCGTAGACCAGTGGATGTACCACACAAGGCTTTATTCGGCGGCCGCTTTCGTAAGGGAGCGGGACGACCTTGAAATGGTCCAGCTCAATTCCTTCGGCTGCGGACTGGATGCGGTAACGACCGACCAGGTACAGGAGCTGCTGCACAGTTACGGAAAGATCCACACGGTATTGAAGATTGACGAGATCAGCAACCTCGGAGCCGCCAGGATACGAATCCGTTCCCTTAAGGCCGCGATGGACGAGCGGGACAGGAACGGCTACAAGGCGGGAAGAAAGCTCGAGCCCAGGCAAAGAGCGCTTTTTACCGACGAGATGAAACCGAAGCACACCATCCTTGCGCCCCAGATGTCACCGTTACACTTCCGGTTCATCGACGTGGCCTTCAATGCCAGCGGCTACAAGCTGGAGATACTTCCCTCGGTAGACAAGAAGGCGGTGGACGAAGGGCTCAAGCATGTTAACAACGACGCTTGCTACCCGTCCATAATCGTCACGGGACAGTTGAT
>JAEZJL010000236.1 GCA_023415815.1 Bacillota bacterium
GCGCTCATGAGCATACCCCAGGAGCAGATAGAGGCCTCGAGGATAGACGGCGCGACGACCATCCAGGCCTACCGTTTTATCCGCATCCCCATGATCCGCAATATAATCATCACGACTGCGATCCTGATCTCAACAGGCACCCTCAAGGTGTTCGAGATGCCGTTCCTGCTTACGAAGGGCGGCCCGGGATATTCAAGCCAGGTTCTTTCCACCTATATGTATCTCAAATCCTTTTCGGGTCTGGAATTCGGCTACGGGAGCGCGATATCGATATTTCAGGCCATATTGAGCCTTGCTACGATGGTGCTCTTGAAATTTGTTATATTCCGCAAGGATAATACCGTATGAAACAGGAGAGTCGATTATGAATAAGGGGAAATTAGGAAAAAAGATAGGGAAGCTCATACTATTGATTCTGGTATTCATTGCAGTACTGGTTCAGATATATCCGCTCTTTTGGATATTCACGTCGAGCTTCAAGGGTGCGGCCGAGTTCTCCGAAAGACCGGCTTACACCCTTCCGGCCAGCTTCAATTTTGAAAACTACAGGACGGTCATATTTGATTCAAATATACCGCGCTATTTTTTAAACAGCACCGTCGTCGCGTTTGCGACCCTGATACTGCTCTCGTTTCTGGGCTCTCTCGCAGGCTTTGCCCTCTCCAAGATGCATTTCAAGGGCAAAAATCTCATATTCGTATATCTTATGGCAGGCATGATGGTCCCGATCTTTGTCGGACTCATCCCGATTTTCCAGATGTACAATCTGCTCGGACTGCGGGATACATACTTATCGCTTATATTGCCGCAGGTGGGTTTTGCCATCCCGATTTCCATGTTCCTTTACATGGGCTTTATGGACTATATCCCAAACGAGCTGCAGGAATCGGCTTTTATCGACGGAGCTTCGCCTGTAAGAGTTTATGCGCAGATCATGATGCCAATGTGCCTGAACGCAACCATCACGGTATTGACGTTCAACTTCATCTCCGTGTGGAACGAGTATACATTTGCAAATACGTTTATCAGCGCGGCCAATATGCGCACGCTGCCGATAGGCCTTACCGAATTTCTGTCCGGCCTGGGAATGCGCAACTGGGGACTGACGTTTGCGGCCATCGGCATTTCAATATTACCGACGCTCGTGATTTACTTCTTCCTTAACGATAAGGTCATCGACGGTATGGCCTCCGGTGCGGTTAAAGGATAATTAAAAAAGGAGACAAAAAGATGAGCAATAAGGCGAAAGCGACAATCAACAAGAAGTTCATAACCGGGAAGGTTTCCGATTTGATGTTCGGCCAGTATTTCGAGCCGATCGGGCGCTGCACCCATGAGGGAATGTATGAGCCCGACCACCCCACGGCGGATGAAAAGGGCTGGAGACAGGATGTAAAAGATCTGGTCAAAGAGCTTGGAATAACCTGCTTCCGTTATCCGGGCGGAAACTTCACCGCAAGCAGCCGCTGGGAGGACAGCGTGGGACCCCGCGAAAAAAGGCCGGTGCGCATGGAGCTCGCGTGGGTTTCCATTGAGGACAACAGCGTAGGCACAAACGAATACATCGACTATGTAAAGGAGGTCGGGGCGGAGACCATCATGACGTTCAATATGGGTACGCGCGGAGTTGAAGCCGCTTTCGACCTTGTGGAGTACTGCAACTACCCGGGCGGGACCTACCTGAGCGACAAGCGCCGCGAGCACGGCTATGAGGAGCCGCACAACATAAAATACTGGTGTATAGGGAACGAGGTCGAGGGTCCTTGGCAGATTTGCCAGCACAGGCCCGAAACCTATGGCTGGCTCTGCCGTGAGACGGCCAAGGCGATAAAGAGAATCAACCCCGAATACCAGCTGATAGCCGCCGGGACAAGCAACTGCCACCTGCCGACATACGTCGACTGGGATTGGAAAATACTCGAGGACTCTTATGAATACATAGACGGCCTCGCCATACACTGCTACACGGACAGGCGCAGGACCGATTCGACCGCCCATTACCTTGCGCACACGGCCGAGCTTGAGGAATATCTGTCGGCCATAGAGGGCGTATGCCAGGCGATGAAGGCGAAAAAGCACAGCAAAAAGGATATCTGGCTTTCCATCGACGAGTGGAACGTGCAGTCTTACGAAATCGTGCATCTCCAGGAGGATCGCCCCAAGCGCGGCATCAAGCCGTGGATGGTGCATCCGCCTATCATCGAGCAGACCTATACGGTGGAGGATGCACTGGCACTTGGGCTGCAGCTCATTGTCTACTTCAGACACTGCAAGAGCATCAAGATCGCCTGCATGTCCCTGCTTGTGAACTGTCTTTCCCCGATTATGTCGGAAAAAGGCGGCCCCGCGTGGCGTCAGCCGACTTTTTATCCGTTCCAGCACTGTTCTAAATACGGACGCGGTACTGTCCTGGAGACGGTGATAGACTGCGCGACATACGAAGATGAGAAGTACGGGGCCGTCCCGTATATCGAAGGAATTGCGGTATACAACGACGGGACGGACGGACTCACATTATTCGCCGTTAACAAATACGACGGCAAATGCTCGTTTGAGTGCGCACTTGAAGGCTTTGAGGGATATACGGTAGAGGAGCATATAGTATTGAGCCATAAAGACCTCTTTGCAGTCAATACAGTTGACGATCAGGAAAATGTCAGACCGCATACGGTTGGCGGGTCGGTCATAAAAAATGGCGTTTTAAGCTCCGAGCTTGAAGGCTATTCCTGGAACGTTATCCGTATGAAAAAGAAGTAAACGCCTGTGAAAGGCAGGTAGCGGGCGGCCGAAGACCGCCCGTTATTTGCCGGATGTGCAAAAGGCAGAGGATTAATGTCCCAGCAGTTTTGCCACAGGGACCTGATAAAAAAGGACATGTTTAAGATAGGAGCTTGCTATGAAAAAACAAACCTTTGCGGTAATGATAGGTACGGGAATATTCTTTCCGCCGGAGTTCTGCGGGGAAGCAAGGGCGGAAATCAGGGCTGCCATAGAAAAAGCCGGATTTGAAATAATCATGATGCCCGAGGATGCAACGGCTCACGGCGGCGTCCAGTCTCCCGAGGAAGGAAGAAAATTCGCTAAATTCCTTAAAGAGCACGAGGGCGAATACGACGGAGTCGTGCTGTCGCTGCCGAACTTCGGCAATGAAAACAGCGCCATACTCGCGCTGCGCGACTGCGGTACGCCTATACTCATCCAGGCGTACCCCGACAAAATCGGCCTGATGGACGTTGCGCACCGGCGTGACGCTTTCTGTGGAAAAATTTCAATAATGAACCTTTTTCATCAAGCCGGTTTGCCGTACACGGTATACGCGCCTCACACGATATCACCGGCAGACCCGCGCTTCGGCAAGCAGCTTGAGGATTTTGCCGCTGTCTGCCGCGTTGTGAAGGGCATGAAGCGGGTATCTGTCGGAGCGATCGGCGCCAGGACGACGCCATGGAAGACTGTGCGCATAGACGAGTATGCGCTTGAGGGCATGGGGATAACGGTGGAGACGATGGACTTGAGCGAGCTCTTCCACCGCGTGGAGACCCTGGATACAGGAAGCCCGTCGTTCAAGGAGAAACTTGGCTGCTACCGGGAGTACGCAAATTGGGGTGCGATCCCGCCACGCAATTTCGAGACGATCATAAAGGCCGCGGTTGTGATCGACCAGGTCATCGAAGAATACAGGCTGGACTGTCTGGGCCTGCGCTGCTGGAACGAGTTCGAGGCATATCTGGGGATATGTCCCTGCATCATATTGAGCGAGCTGTGCAACCGCGGCATCCCCGCCGCGTGCGAGGTTGACGTGGGGAACGCGCTGAGTATGCTGGCCCTGCAGCTTGCGTCCGGCAAGCCTGCCGCAACGCTGGACTGGAACAATAATTACGGCGATGAAGAGGACAAATGCGTACTCTTCCACTGCGGCCCCGTCGCGAAGGATATGCTCGGCACTGCCAGGGAGGTCGTCGACAATCCGCTGCAGGCGATGGTGCACGGACCCGGACGCTCATGGGGCGCATCCATGGCGCGCATCAAGCCCTCTCCCATGACATACCTCAGCGCAAGGACGGAAAAAGGCAGATTCGGCTTTTATATGGGAGAGGGACGCTTTACGGAGGATGTACTCGAGGAGCCGTTTTTCGGAAATGCGGGGGTAGCGGAAATCCAGAACCTGCAGAAGGTGCTTCTGAACGCGGGGCAGAACGGCTTCAAGCATCATGTGGCCGTGACGCTGTCGCAGAGCGAAGCGGTTCTGCGCGAGGCGTTCACAAAATATCTCGGATATGAGGTCAAGGACTTGATCTGAGAATTCATGCAGTTAAAAGGAGAAGGTTTTATGAAAGCAGCATTGTTTTACGGAATAAAGGATATAAGAGCGGAAGATATACCCATACCGGCTGGGGGACCGGGCGACATGTTAATAAAAGTGCATGCCGCGGCTATATGCGGGACGGATTTAAGGATATACGGCAACGGCCACTTCAAAATCAGGGAAGGCGACAGACGTATCCTCAGCCATGAGGTCAGCGGTGAAATTGTCGAAGTCGGAGCCAATGTCGCAGATTTCACTCCAGGGGAACGCGTTTCGGTCATACCCAATATCGGCTGCGGCGTATGCCCCAACTGCAGGAAAGGCCTTAACCAGCTCTGTCCCGATTACGACGCTTTCGGTATCAGCATTGACGGCGGCTTTGCGGAGTATATGAAGATACCTGCATCTGCTATCCGCGGTGGAAATGTAATGAAGCTTCCCGCGTCCATCAGCTATGATGAAGCCGTGCTTGTAGAACCGCTCTCCTGCTGTTACAACAGCTGGCGCGCCCTCGGCACGCATCCGGGGGATACCGTGCTCATTGTCGGCGCAGGCCCGGTAGGGGCTCTGCATGTAATGATAAACCGGCTTGCGGGTGCGACGAAGCTTATCGTGGCGGACATATCCGACACGCGTCTGGAGCAGGTGAAGGAATTTGGCGCGGACATTGTGATCAATTCCGCGAAGCGGGATCTTGCGGCCGAAATTAACCGCATTACGGAAGGCGAAGGCGTTTCCGTCGTCATTACGGCCTGCTCGGTGCCTGCCGTACAGCAGCAGGCTCTGGAGCTGGCAGGCGTTGAAGGACGGATAAATCTTTTTGGCGGTATGCCTAAAGGCAAGGAGCAGGTGACGCTGAACACCAACTTAATCCATTACAAGCAGCTCCGCGTGCTCGGGACGACGGGTTCCACAGTCAACGACTACCGCGAGTCGATGAAGCTTGCGGCGTCAGGAAGGCTTAAGCTCGCAGGCCTTGTCAGCCGTAAATTCAGGATCGAGGAAATCAACGAGGCCATAGCTTATGCGGCTTCAGGCCAGGGTATGAAAACGTTCGTATGTAACGGATGAGGGTGGTCTTTGTATGAAGTATCTTATAGGTGTGGACATAGGCACTACGGGGACAAAAGCGTCCTTATACGATACCGAGGGTAATGAGATAGCCGGCGCGTTCAGGGAATCCGTCCTGCATTATCCCTGTGAGGGCTGGGTGGAGCAGGAGCCGCAGGATTTTTATACTTCCGCTTGCGACACCATCCGCGAAATGGTATCAAAGGCCGGGATATCCGGCAAGGATGTCGCAGCGATAACCGTAGACGGACAGATGGCGGGAGTGCTCGGCATAGACGATGCTTTCAAGCCTGTGATCCGTTACGACTCCTGGCTCGACGGACGCTGCGCAAAGCAGCTCAACCGGATAAGGGAGCAGGCGGAGGAGCTTGTGCTCCGGAAGAGCGGACTTCCGACAATGGTGGCCCACTGCGGTAAAATCCTGTGGTGGAAGGAAGAGCGTCCCGGGGAATTCAAGCGGATACTGAAGTTCATACAGCCCGCAGGCTATGTGTCGGGGCGCTTTGCAGGACTCAGGGGCAGGGACGCGTTTATCGATCCTACATATTGTCATTTTTCAGGACTTTTTGATTTCTCAAAGAACACATGGAGCGAGGAGCTCTGTGCAATATTCGGCATACCGATGGAAAAGCTGCCGCGCGTCATCGACCCGTGGGAGATAATAGGCGCGCTTACACCCGAAGCCGCGGGCGACTGCGGTCTTGCAGCGGGAATACCCGTCACGGCTGGCTGCGGCGATCAGGCCGCTGGCTTTCTGGGCGCAGGCCTGGTCGAGCCGGGCTGCGTTGTAGATGTCGCAGGCACGGCTTCCGTTTTCGCCTGCGGCGTCGACAGGTTTCATCCGGATTTGAAGCACAAGACGCTCCTTTCCTGCCGTTCGGTATCCAGCGGACTGTGGTTTCCGCACGCTTTCCTGAACGGCGGCGGGCTGTGCCTGCGCTGGTTCCGGGACAATATCCTGAAGCCCGCGCCGGAGGACGCCGCTTCGGCATACGGAGCGATGGACAAAAAAGCCGAGGCTCTCGGACGGGAGCCTACCGGCATATTGTTCCTGCCGCACCTTGGCGGGCGCAATTTTCCATTCCATCAGCACATTCGCGGCTCGTTCGCAAACATAAACTGGAACACGGACAATGCCGCACTCTATAAATCCATCATGGAGGGCATTGCGTATGAATACGCCATATATCTGAAAATAGAGCGCTCGCTCTACCCGGATATTGAATTCAAAGAGGTCAGGACATACGGCGGCGGAGCCAGAAGCCGTTTATTCACGCAAATAAAGGCCGATGTGCTCGGAATCCCTTATGTGCATGTGGACAGGTCCGAGGTAGGGGCGCTCGGGTGCGCCATACTCGGCGGGTACGCAGTCGGGATATACAAGGACATGGCCCAGACGGCGAAGCAGTTCACGCATACCAGGGACAAGATCCTGCCCGATGAGCAAAACCATCGCAAATACCGGGTATTCGCGGAGGCGTATGCCCAATACGGTCACGCTATGGAAAAGATGCATGAACATATCGACATTCTTAAAAACAACGGAGTTTGATTCTTATGATAAATGGAACTATGAAGGCGGCGATGCTGTATGCGCCGTCGGACCTTAGAATCGAAGAGGTGCCCGTACCGGAGATTTCAGAGGGACAGGCGCTTGTAAGGGTAAGGGCATGCGGCATATGCGGCAGCGATTTGCCGCGCATCCTGCATACGGGTACATACCATTTCCCGACAATCCCCGGACACGAATTTGCGGGTGAGATCGCGGCGGTGCCTGAAAGCGAGAAAAACTGGAGGGTTGGCGACAGGGTGGTGGTTGCGCCGCTCATCCCGTGCAGAAAATGCAAAAGCTGCAGGGAAGGCCATTTCGGACAATGCGACAACTATGATTTTATCGGCTCCCGCAGAGACGGAGCCTTTGCGGAATACGCCGCGGCGCCGCTGGAGAACCTCTTGCGCCTGCCCGCGAACGTATCGTTCGAGGAGGGCGCGATGGTGGAGCCCGCTGCGGTCACGCTGCACGGCATGCTCAAGATGCGAATAAATAAGGAAGATACTGTCGCGGTACTTGGCGTGGGTGCGGTCGGCCTGTTTGCCGCCGCACTTTCAAAGATACTGGGGGCAAGGGAGGTATACGCTGTCGACATATCCGAAGACAAGCTTGGAATGTCAAGTTTGTACGGCGCTGATGTCTGCATTAATTCTCTTGAGAGAGATCCTGTTGAGACTGTGGATGAAATGACCGGCAGGCACGGCATATCGGTGGTCGTGGAGGCGGCCGGCAGCGCCATAACGCAGGAACAGTCCCTGCGCATGGCTCGCAACCATGCGAGGATACTGTTCCTCGGGACAGCTCACCGAATGGTTGAATTTCCTCCCGTTTCGTTCGAGCGGATAATCCGCAGGGAGCTTGTGCTGTACGGCTCGTGGAACTCCTATTCCGAGGATTTCCCCGGAAGGGAGTGGCGCTCCGTCATTGACTATATCGACAGCGGAAAGCTTGACTTAAAGCCCATGATAACGCGCACCGTATCGCTTGACGAGCTGCCCCCGACCCTTGAGGCCATGGCCGGGCGTGAATTCGACTATAACAAGGTGCTGGTCAGGTTTTGACCTTTAAGAAGGACGATTGGTTATGGCAAGGGGAGTAATATTTGATATTCAGGAATTTACCGTACATGACGGGCCGGGAATAAGAAAGACCGTCTTCCTCAAGGGCTGCCCCCTTCATTGTATGTGGTGCCACAATCCCGAAGGCATTTCCTTTAAAAAGGAGCTGATGGTGTCGAGGGCGTCGTGTATTCATTGCGGCAGATGCGCCGGCAGATGCGCGGAAGCGGTATGCTCTGCGTGCGGAAGCTGTATTGATGCATGTCCCTTGAGGCTGCGGAGGATTTGCGGCGCGGAAATCGAGGCGAAGGAGCTTGCGAAGGAGCTCCTGAGGGGCAGGGGAATCCTGGAGGAAAGCGGGGGCGGTATCACGGTTTCAGGCGGAGAACCGCTTGCACAGCACGAATTTCTGCTTGAGCTTCTAAGGGAGCTGAGGCCTGTGAATACGGCCGTTGAAACATCTGGGTATGCGGAAGCAGATATCTTCGGAGAAGTTCTGGAAAATGCCGACTTGATACTGTTTGACATAAAGCATACGGACAGCGCCGTACATAAAAAGGCTACAGGCGTGGACAACGGCCGCATCCTGAAAAATCTTGATTATCTGTGCGGCTCCGGCAAAAGGTTTTATGTCCGCATACCGTTGATCCCTGGCATAAACGATACAAAGGGGAACCTGGAGCAGACCGCGGCCCTGCTCAAGGGCGCAAGCGGGCTGGAGCGCGTGGAGCTGCTGCCGTATCATAAATCCGCCGGGGTAAAGTACGCCATGCTCGGCAGGGAATACAGGCCTGCCTTTGACGTTGAAAATGCGCCGCGCATATATATGAATCTATTTGAAAAATACGGTATCAGGAGTGTTGTCTTATGAATTCTGCTATCGAGGGAATGTTGAAAGAGCTTCTGGACAAATCCCATCACCGGTTCAGGCAAAATCTCCGGAATGAGTCGCAGGATGGTATCCGGAAGGATTTTACGGACAGCTGCCAGGATAAAAATATAACCTATATGCAGCGTGCGACAGAAAGGCTCGTATACGTTTTAGAGCTGGAAAAGCCGGTAGTTTTGCCGCATGAAAAAATCGCATTTCTGCGCACGGTTGTTAAAATCCCTGAGATATATACCGAAGCGGAGTGGACGGATATAAAAAGCAGGCATTATATACACGAGCTGGGCAAGGTGTGCAACATATGCCCCGATTACGCATATACAATAAAGGCCGGGCTGGGCGAAAGGCGCAGGGAGGCGCTGCAGCGCCTTGAATCATGTGAAGCGGCGGGGGATATCCCGGAAACCGTATTCCTGCAGGCTGTTATAAAGACCATCGACGCCGTGGAAGGCCTTGCCCGGAGATATGCGGAGGCAGCGGAGGCGGCAGGCAACACATCTGTTGCCGGTATACTGCGGAATGTGCCCGCGAACGGGGCAAGAACCTTTCACGAGGCCTTGCAGTTCTTCCGCATTCTTCACTTTGCATTGTGGTGTTCGGGAAATTACCACAATACCATCGGAAGGTTCGACCAGTACATGTATCCGTATCTCAAGGCCGACCTGGAAGAAGGGAGGCTGACCTATGACGGGGCTTTTGAGCTGCTGGAGGAATTCTTCATTTCGTTCAATAAGGACAGCGACCTTTACCCGGGAATGCAGCAGGGCGACAACGGGCAGAGCCTCGTGCTCGGCGGCCTGGACAGGCAGGGGAAAGACGCCTTCAATCCGCTTTCTGAAATGTGCCTGAAGGCGAGCCTGGAGCTTAAGCTGATCGACCCTAAAATAAATCTGCGCGTGAACAGATATACCCCTGCGGAGGTATATGAGCTTGCGATGCAGCTTACGAAGCAAGGTCTGGGATTCCCGCAATATTCAAACGACGAGGTCGTAATACCCGGCCTTATAGGGAAGGGATATGCGCCGGAGGATGCAAGGGATTACGCCGTCGCCG
>JAEZJL010000248.1 GCA_023415815.1 Bacillota bacterium
GCGACTTTTTATTCTGCATGATGGATCAGATAGTGGACCAGGCAGCCAAAATGACCTACATGTCCGGCGGTAAGGTTAAGGTACCCATGGTTATGAGAGCTCCCGTAGGGGCGACGACCAGAGGCGCGCAGCATGCGCAAAGCCTTGAAGGCTTTTTCATCCAGGTGCCGGGTATAAAGGTCATATGCCCCGCAACTCCGTATGACGCAAAGGGGCTGCTGAAGACGGCTATCAGGGATGAAAGCCCCGTCCTTGTTTTCGAGCACAAGCTTTTGTATGGAAGCAAGGGCAACAGGGCGGAGAAGTCAGCGCTGAGCACCATCGGCGAGGTGCCGGAGGAGGAATACCTGATACCCTTCGGTGAGGCGGTAGTGAGACGCGAAGGGAAGGACATCACCATTGTTGCCACCCTGCTCATGATGTATAAAGCAATGGAGGCAGCCCAGATTCTGGAGGAGGAAGGTATAAGCGTGGAGGTTATAGACCCGAGGACGCTTGTCCCTTTCGATTATGATACGGTCATAAAGTCGCTGGCTAAAACCTCAAGGCTTATGATCGTCGAGGAAGATACGAAAAGAGGCGGCTGGGGAGCGGAAATAGCGGCGAGTATTGCCGAGAAGGCCATATATTACCTGGATGCCCCTATAAAAAGAGTGGGGACCTACGATACACCGATTCCGTTTGCACCGATTATGGAAAATTATGTTGTACCGTCTGTCCAGAGGATAGTAGCGGAAGCCAAAAATCTTATGAAGGAATAATTATTAATCTTGAAGAAATTGTGAGGGGATTTATCATGGCGCTTGTATCAATGGGCTCGTTGATGAGACATGCAAAAATCAATAAATATGCGGTCGGTTATTTTGAATCCTGGGACATGGAATCCATACTTTCGGTCGTATCTGCAGCCGAGGCAACCAAATCTCCTGTTATCATAGGGTTCGGCGGCATGTTTCTTGATAATGAGGAGAGGCTTACAAAAGAAAACATATACCACTACGGAAGCCTGGGCAAATGTATTGCCGAACAGGCCAAGGTACCGGTCGCACTGCTTTTAAACGAGGCAGACCGTATTCCTATCCTCATAAAGGGATTGAAGGCGGGCTTTAACGCGATTATGTATGCCAGAGAGGGCAGCTCGCTGGAGCATCTGATCGAGGTTAATAAATATGTCGTAAAAACCGCGCATTATTGCGGGGCTGACGTAGAGGCCGAAATAGGCGAGCTGCCCTCGGCGGATATCAGCACAAATACTTTGAGCAAAGGCAAAAAGACCGACCCCGATGAGGCGGTATACTTTGTAAGCGAGACGGATGTTGACGCATTGGCTGTAGCCGTTGGGAATGTACATCTCCTGGAAGGTGAAAAATCAAAATTGGATTTCGACCTGATCAATACCCTGAACAAAAAGGTAAAAGTGCCTTTGGTATTGCACGGAGGCACCGGGATCACCGACGACGACCTGAGAACGGCTATCCGTCTTGGAATGTGCAAGGTCAATGTGGGGACGGTGCTGAAAAGGATATACCTGAACTCTATCAGGACTTATCTGAACAATAATAACATTGATAAAATCAATCCCCACGACGTCATAGGCATGGGCGGGAAGACGGATATGCTCGTTAATGCGAGGAAGCTCATGACAGAAGAGGTCATCAGGCTTATAAAGGTGTTCGGCAGCGAGAATATGGCTAAATTGATGTGAGGTGGGAGCTGTGCTTACAAAAATAATCATGCCTGCAAGCGGGCAGACGACAAATGAATCACAAATTGTAAAATGGCACAAGAAGATAGGCGATGCGGTAAAAAAAGGCGACCTGCTTTTTGAGATAGAAACCGACAAGGCGTGCCTGGAGGTTGAAAGCTATGCTCAGGGCTATCTGCTGTCCATATTTTATGAGGAGGGCCGGCTTGTATCCGCGGGAGAGATAGTTGCTTACATTGGAGAACAGAATGAGAAGCTACCGGGGGAGCCGGACCTGCCGCAAACCTCTGAGGAGGATGAATATCAGCCCATTGTGAAGACTGAAAAAACAATTGCCGGCAAAGCCCGGGAGGAAAATAATCCCGGCCAAAACGCAAATACAATATTGCTTGCATCACCTGCCGCAAGGAAAAAGGCCAAAGACGCCGATATAAAAATAGGGGATATTTATAAAACTTTAAAGCATTCGGCCGTAAAGCGCCATCATGTCGACGAGTACCTGAATGCAGCCGCAGCCGGGCAAAAGGAAGACTTTTATTGCGTCGCTTTATCCGGCATGAGAAGGATGATTGCAAAACGGATGACGGAAAGCGTATCAACCGCCCCTCATTTTACGGCTTCCATGGATATCGAGGCCTCAAGGTGCACAGCTTTGAGGGAAAAGCTCAATGAATACCTGGCGGGCTCCGGCATTAAAATTTCGGTCAACGACATTATCATGAAATGTGCTTCAAAAGCAATAGAGAAATTCCCTTTCATTAATGCGAGCTACAATGAAGAAAACATCAAGGTCCACAAAAATGTCAGCTTCGGACTGGCGGTTTCAGTTGAGGGCGGGCTGGTTGTACCGGTGGTGAGGGAGGTAAATAACAAAACCCTCTCGCAAATCGCAAAAGACAACATGCTGAATATTGAAGGCGCCAGGAATAACAGGCTCTCTGCGGAGAGCATGTCCGGGGGCACCATCACCCTGTCCAGTCTAGGGATGTATGGGGTGGAAAGCTTTACAGCCATTATCAACCAGCCTGAGAGCTGCATACTTGCGGTAGGACGGATTGCCGAGAAGCCTGTAAGTGAAAACGGACAGATTGTTTCAAAGCTGATGATGACGATAACCGCGTCATTTGACCATAGGGTCATCGACGGGGCTGTCGGGGCCGCCTTCCTTAAGGAGTTGAAAACCATACTGGAAGCTCCTGAACTTATTTTGGCTTGAAAAGCCGGGGAGGGTCGGAATTGGAACAGATATACGATGCGGCGGTCATAGGCGGAGGTCCCGGCGGTTACTCGGCAGCAATACAGGCGGCTCGGCTCGGCGGGAAGGTAATTGTTTTCGAGAAGGAAAACAGTATGGGAGGCACATGCCTCAATGCAGGGTGTATACCGACAAAATGCCTGCTTGAGAAGGCCGACCTGATAGAAAAGATACGGAAGAATACGGAGAACGGTATATTCAAGGAAGCGGGACTGTTCAGCTGGAAAAAGATCCAGGAGAATAAAAACTCAGTCGTCAAAAGGCTCACCACAGGAGTAGAAAGCATACTGAAAAGCTACGACATAGAAATTATTAAATGCAAAGCTGTCCTGAAGGAGCCCGGAGTAATTGAAACAGAGGGAAAGGGCGAAAGGTACGCAGCAAAGAAAATCATAATAGCCACAGGGTCAAAGGCGTCAATTCCTCCTGTGGAGGGGATTGACGGAAGGAATGTCATCGACAGTACCGAAGCGTTGTCCCTTAAGAAAATACCTTCAAGTATGGCGATAATAGGCGCCGGAGTCGTAGGGCTTGAGTTCGCGTGCATTTACTCGGCGCTTGGGACAAGCGTTTCAGTGATAGAGATGCTGCCGGAGCTGCTGCCGAACGAGGACAAGGAAACGGTTAAAGCCTTGCGCGGGGAATTGGAAAAGAAAAAAATAAAGTTCATTACTAATGCGAAGGTAAAGCGGATATCGGATCTGGAAAACGCAAAGGTGATCGGCTATTTAAAAGAAGGATGCTCACATAGTATAGAAGCAGAGGTTGTACTTGCTGCCGGGGGCCGTGTTGCGAACCTCGAAGGGATAGACGCCGGGAGGCTTGGCCTTGAGCTTGATCGGAAGGGCAATATTAAGGTAAACGGTCGGCTGGAGACGAATATAGAAGGCATATATGCCGTAGGAGATGTAATTGGAGGCTATCAGCTGGCTCACAGCGCGTATGCCGAGGCTGAAGCGGCGGGCAGAAATTGTCTTGGTGGCAGCCTGGAGGCAAAGCTTGATATAATGCCAAGGTGTATATACAGCATACCGCAGCTTGCCGCAGTCGGAATCACCGAAGAAACGGCGATAGAAAAGGGCATACGGTACGGAAAAGGCATATTCCCTTATATCGGAAACGGCAAAGCTCTTGCTTCCGATGCGAAGTTCGGATTTGTAAAGGCGATATCGGAAAAGGAAACAGGCAGGCTCCTGGGCGTCCATATCGTGGGCGCTTATGCAACGGAGCTGATAGCATCCGCATTGACAGCCATAAACATGGGAGCGGCGGTCGATGATTTTTGCCATATGATCTTCCCTCATCCGACTTTATCGGAGATGATAAAGGAGTCCGTGCTGTCGGCTGATAATAAGGCTGTGCATTTGCCAAGAAAATGAGTAAAATTTGGACGGTGATTGCTGATGTTTGATGTTGTATGTGTAGGAAACATGTGTGCGGATGTCCTGATCAAGCCGGTGAACCGTATGCCGGAGAAGGGGAAGCTGGAGCTGATCGACATGGTCCGGCTTCAGACCGGCGGCTGCGCTTCCAATTCAGCGATCGGCCTTTCGAGGATCGGCGTTAAGACCGCCCTTATAGGGAAGGTCGGAGACGACGGCTTCGGAAGCTTTCTCAAAGAGACCTTCAAGGCTGAAAAAGTAGATATCAGCGGTTTGAAGGTTGACCCGTCCGCAAGCACCTCCACTTCCGTCGTACCGATCAGCGACGACGGGGAAAGATCGATTTTACATTGCATCGGCGTTTATTCAAGCTTTTCATTTGACGACATCGACCTGGAAATCGTAAAGAACTCTAAGGTGCTGTTTATCGCGGGAGTATTCCTTATGCCGCAGTTTGACGGCGGCGGCGCCGAGAAGCTTTTAAGGCTGGCAAAGGCGTCCGGAGTCACCTGCTGCATGGATACGGCTTGGGATTCTACAGGGAAGTGGATGGAGAAAATCGAGGGCTCGCTGAAATATCTCGACTGGTTTATGCCAAGCTATGACGAAGCCGTACAGCTTACAGGGAAAGACTCGGCGGAGGATATCGCCTGCTGCTTCGCGTCCAGGGGGGTAAAAAATACCGTAATTAAGCTTGGAGCCAAGGGCTGCTTCGTAAAGCCATATGAAAATAGCGGCTTTTTTGTGCCTGCTGTCAAAAACATCCATGTAATTGATACCTCCGGTGCGGGGGATTCCTTCTGCGCAGGTTTTATTACAGGACTGCTGAAGGGGTGGGAGCTGGAAGCCTGCGCCGGGTTTGCCAATGCCGTGGGCGCCTGCTGTGTGACGGAAATGGGTACGACGATGGGTATAAAGTCATTGGATGAAATCCTTGAATTTATGAAGGGCAATTGATTGCTTTAAAGTTGGGGGCGGAATGTTTACATTAGGTATAGATATCGGGACTCAAGGCGTCAGGGCTGTCGTATCGGACAGGCTTGGCGAGGTTGCGGCGGCAAGCGGCGCCGTATTTGATAAAAATGCAATAGCCGGTGCAGACGGATGCAGCGAACAGGACGTATTATCATGGTGGGATACGGTAGTCTGCGTTATCAGAGATATAACAGGCAAAATGAAGGAAAAGGGTTACCGCCCTGCTGATATTCTGGCATTATCGGTTGACGGGACTTCGGGTACGGTAACTCTCCTTGACAAGGACCATACCCCCTTGTGCGGGGGCATAATGTACAATGATTCCCGGGCGGCGGAAGAAGCTGCCATCGTTGGAATGAAGGCGGCCAGCCTTGAGAAAAAACTCGGATACAGCTTCAATTCATCTTTTGCATTACCCAAAGTACTCCGGCTGAAAAACCGGATGCCCGAAAGCTTCAAAAGATGCCGTTATGTGGTCCACCAGTCGGATTTTATAGTAGGGCGGCTAACCGGTGTATATAATGTTTCGGATTTTTCTAACGCGTTGAAATCAGGATATGACCTGCTCGATAAAAAATGGCCCGAGCTGATTGAAGACGAGCTTGGGATTGAGATCGGCATCCTGCCCGAAATAGTATGCCCCGGTGCGGTAATATCCAATATATCAAACGAAGCGTCCCAAATTACGGGGCTCAGCACCGGGACAGTTGTAACGGCGGGAGCAACGGACGGTTATGCCTCCGCGATAGCATCGGGTATTGCTGAACCCGGGGATTTCAACACAACCATCGGGACGACGATGGTGATAAAGGGCATTACCAGGAACTTGATTCGCGATAAAGAAGGAAGGGTATACTGCCATTTGCATCCTGACGGATATTGGATGCCCGGAGGCGCGTCCAATGTAGGCGGCAGGTGTCTGAACAACAGGTTTGACAGCTCGGAGTTCGCCGAATACGACAAGGGTATCGGGCAAATAACCCCTACGGGCATACTTGCTTACCCGCTTGTAGGCAAAGGTGAGAGATTCCCTTTTTTAAATAAAGAAGCCGGGG
>JAEZJL010000150.1 GCA_023415815.1 Bacillota bacterium
TCCCCGCGCAAACTTTATTCCTTTATCATCACATTGATTCTGCCCTGAATTATATTCGCCGTATCCTCCGCAGATCTTTGACCGTCAAAGAATTTCTCCGTTTCCTCCTGAACGATTTTTAAAACCTGCCAGTTTTTTTTGGGGTATACAATCAAACGCGAAAAAACACTGTCGTCGGCAGTCAGTTCCGTCCCCGCTTCCGGGACTCTTTCACGTTCGATTTTCTTTTGCATGGCAGCTTTATTTATGGGAAACAGAAAGAATTCAGGCGAAGTCTGCATTTCCTCCGAGATAATAAATTTGATAAACTTCCATGCGGCTCCCTTGCTCTTTGAATTGCTGTTAATACCATATTCCATAAATATATCGGAGCCGATCCCCGGTTTGTCGAGGTAGGGAATGGCATATACGTTATTCTCACCCTTGGGATTTTTATAATAAGCCAGATAGTTGGAATCATAGCTGGATTGTATTATAAAATACAAGTCCTCCCACCCCTTATACCTAGTCACATCTTCACCGGCTCTGAAAATGAGCTTTTCATCCGCAGCTTCTTTTATCTGCTTGATCAGCTTCACAAATTCGCCGGAGGTGAAGTCGCATTCTCTGGTATCTTCCTTTACAAAACTGCCGTAACGGCTTCTGAATAAAATATCAAAAATATCCGTATCTCTCCGGGATAAAACATACGTTCCGTTTATGCCATGCGTCTTGAGCGTTTCTCCCGCAGTCTTGAAAAAGTCGTCGAGCGTCATGGCTTCGGAACCGGTGCCCTCCGGCAGGCTGTATTTCCCGGCCGTATAATCCGCCAAAAAGCCGAGAGGCATGGTATACAAGCCGCCCTTATACTTGACTGCATCCAGGATATTCTCATAATAGCTGCTGCCGTCAAATCCGGCATCCTCAGCAATGATCGCTCCCATGTCGCATAAGAAGCCGTTATCCGCAAATTTCCCGAAAGGCAGATAGAAGGTGTCGATGATATCGGGACCTGCTCCTGACATCAGTTCGGTGCTGATCGTTTTGATGTATTTTTCACCGCCCGGATCCGTATTCTCACTTATCATCAGCATACTGCCGTCTTCGGTTTCCCGTGTATAGGTCTCCCCCATCGCTGTATAATGCTTTAATTCCACGACGATACCGGGATTTTTTTTCTGGAAAGCGGCCACGGCTGTTTCAAGAAACCTATCTTCGGGTTTTGAAGACGCGACGGTGAGCCTTGTATTATCTTCTTTACCCATATCTAGCGGAACAGTCTTGCCGCCGCTTGTCTCTCCGGCAGCCGCAGCGGTTTTCTCCGCCGTGTCCGGCGCAGCATTACCGGTCTGCGCCGAGGGACTGCATCCGGCAATAAAACCGGCAATAAATAAAACAAGTGCTATTGAAGCTATCCTTTTCATGATTTACCCTCTCCTTCTATAATAGCATATTGAGCCGTCAATCCCTCTGTATTTTCACCCTGTCGCCCGCCATCACGGGCCGGTCGCTTTCTGCTACGACCCTTTCGAAAGGGGATAAGCCGGATGTTACGGCAGTGTCGGCCTTGTCTGAAGCTTCGGCATATATAAAAGCTTTTTGCAGGTAATATTCCTTGCCAAGAGAGCTCTTCTTCTCCTTGATCACATATACGTAATTCCTTCCGCTGGCATCCCGGCGCACTGCGGAATTCGGAATTATTGAATCATAGAAGCCCGATTCTTTCGTTATCCTGATTTCCAGCATTTCACCCCCTTTAAGGCCCGGCAGGTCAATTAAAGCCGTTATTTCAAGAACGGTATTGTCATCCGTCCTAACAAGGGTTATGGCTCCGATTTCGGTATCCATCCTTTGATTATCCATGGACGGAACAATAATTGAAATTGGGTCGCCCGCACTTAGGTTTTTGCCTTCTTCCATACCGACGGTAAACAGCGTACGGAAACCTCCGCCGTTATCCGCCAGTTTGAAAACGGGTTTTGAAGTATCGGCCAAAGTGCCTGCCTGTGCATTCATCTCCCAGATATAGCCGTCCATCGGAGAACGTAAGGCTTCATATTTATCAATATCCGCCTTAAGCGACCCTATGCTTTGGTCCAGCGTTTCCGCCTCGCTCTGTAAACCGGCCAAATCCGCCGCCTTTTCCGCCGACAGTTTTTTTAGTCCGCGGTCGGCGGCTTCACTTTCCTTTTTCAGCTTCTCCACGTTGACCGCCGTTTCAGCCCCCGCCCTGTATAGCCCTTCCGCATTGCCGAGCTCCTTCCGGGCGGCTGCAGACTTTTCTTCGGCATCTTTTATGTCGAAGTCATATCTCAAAGCCGCCAATTCTATTCCAGCCCTTTTGCCTTCGAGCTCCAGAGCCTTCGCTTTCATTTCCGCTTCCAGGTCCGCCACGTCGAATTCGGCCAGAAGCTGGCCTTTTTTCACGATATCTCCGCTTTTTACCTTCAGGCCTTTCACGGTCAATTCATGCTCCAGATAGATTTCCTGTACGGTCATAGGAGTAACGACCGAGTGAGCCGTGATGTTATATGAAAGCTGGCCGGTCCTTACATCGGCACTTACAACCCTTATCAGGCCCAGATTATAGAGCGTGCTTGAAAAGAAGGTAAGCGCAAGCATGAGAAAAACAAATATGTACGTCGCTTTTTTAAGAACCCTTTTTCTTGCAGAATTTATTACACTACCGCTTTCATTTGTCATAATAAAGGCCTCCGCATACCGCTTTATGAGCTATCCGTTTACCGGGCGCCCTCACCCCTTTTCAACCGGCATCTGTATACCCATGCCTGTGACCATGTGCTCTTCTCCGTGGAGAAAAACCAGTATCATGGGTACCATGTAAAAGAAGGAAGCCGCAAAGGCGATCCCGGGCTCCTCAACATTGATGTACGAGAGAAAAATGGACAGGGGTTCTTTTAGAGGATCGCTCAAAAAAATTAGCGGCTGTTCTACCATATTCCAGTTGTCGATGAACAGCAGCACAAAAAGCGCCGCCAGTCCCGGCTTCATCAACGGGAGCACAATGTCGAGGAATACTCTGAAGTGGCCCGCACCGTCGATTTTGGCAGCCTCTATGCAGCTTAAGGGTATCGATACCATATATTGCTTTAGAAGAAACACGCCAAAGGTACCGAAAATCCCCGGCAGTATGACGGATAAGCCTGTATTTAGGATACCGAGCCTGTCGGATATGATATAGTTCGGCACGAGGGTGACTTGGAACGGCAAGAGCATGACAACAATATAGAGGAAATAAAGCGCCTCCATCAGCTTCGTTTTTAAAAGCGTAAAGGCATATGCCGCCATAGCCGCTACGATAAGCTGTCCGACTACGATAGGAAGCGCCAGTTTTATCGAATTCCAGAACATGAACATGTACTGAGGCCTATCGATAAGGGTGGTATAGTACTGCTCAAGGGTAACTTCATACGGGATAAGCTTCAAATTTACAGCTTTCCCGTCCGAAGCGGAGCTGTCGGCCAGTCCTTCCCGGGCGCCGTAATACTCGCTGATCTCCCAATCCGCCATAAACGAATCGGCAAGCGTAAACACGACGGGATAGATAAAGCTTAATCCGACGGCGAGCATTATCCCCGTAACAACCACCCTTGCAAAATCTCTCTTTGCTTTTTCCGCCGGCTTGTGCATATCCACAGTAAAAACCTCCTTCCATTGCGGCATCCGGGTACCATTTAAAAAAAGCTTTCCGTTGCCTTCCTTTCAAGCCTGTAAATGACCAGAAGCATCAGAGTGATAAGCGCTGCGGTAATATATGCCGCCGATGTGAGCTTCGGGTAGTTCAGCTGCAGAAACATATTGTTCATAAAGTTTTGAAGCATGTACACATTTTCATTCGGATACCGTCCAAAAATCAGATAAATCTCCCGGAAGACCTTAAAACAGTTGACAATGGAAATCGTAAATACGAAAAATCCCGTAGGGACAAGCCCCGGCAGCATTATGGCGGTGATCTTCCTGAAGCGGCCCGCACCGTCGATGTCCGCGGCTTCGTAATATTCCATCGGAATGCTATTTAGTCCGATCGCATAGATTATCATGTCATACCCCATGTTTTTCCATACGTACACCGCTGCGACGGCCGCCAGACCCCATGCGCCGTTCAGCCATTCCAAAGGCTCTATTCCAAGGATCTCCAGCATGTGATTCATCGGTCCTCTGAAGTCAAAAGAAATCTGCCAAAATAGGGCCACTGTTGCGGCCGGCACTGCCATCGGCGACAGGAACAGCATTCTGAGAGCTTTTTTTGCAAATACGACTCGATTCAGCAGTATTGCGGCAGCCAGTGGCAATACTGTGCAAAGGAATACGGACGGCAGCATAAAAAGCAGCGTATTTTTCAGCGCCATTAAAAAGGCTTCGTTGCCGAACAGTCCAAAAATATTTTTCAGTCCTACGAACTTGCCGTTCATGGAGCTGTCCGTCAATGCATAGCCAAATCCTGCAATGAAAGGGATAAGAAAAAACAGGAGAAAGCCGCTCAGGCTTGGAATTAAAAAGAGTACGATCGGCAGCCTTCTTGCCTTCCTCTTTATATATCTTTGAATTTCAGTCAGTACGGCTATAAGAATTCCCTCCCTTATTTATAGGAAATTATATAGCCCCGGTGTGTACTCTTTGTGTACTTCCGGTTTATTTGCTATGTATTTTGAGGACTGAGCCCTCCCAAAGGCATGAAGCCGAGATTTTGACCAGCTTGAAATCGGAAACAGGCTTTCGTGATTACCTAATTAGCAGATTTGCTTTTGAGAAAATTGCTAAGGAGCTTTCCTGAGATCATTCTGATTTTGTTTTTTTGCTGTTGAAAGCTTCATATTGTAACGCCTCCAAGAATTTTGCCAGAATACTCAGAAGGTTTGCATTTAGATATGAAAAAACTTGCTAAACTTTATATTTAGCAGGTCCTGGCGCGCCCAGCAGAGATCGAATCC
>JAEZJL010000314.1 GCA_023415815.1 Bacillota bacterium
GGCCTGACGCGTTCCATGTTTATACCGTTGTCAACATCTCCGAAGCTCCAAGCTTCTTTCTTATTTAATGAATAGGCTTTATATCGGATACAAGGATAAATTTTTCCGTCAGCGCCTACAGCCATCATTTTTCCTGCGCCGCAGCTGGTTCTGTTCATATCATTTTTTGCATAGTACCTGCCTATAGACTCATCGAACAGACTGCAGTAGTACTTGTCGAAAAGCTGATTATCAAGAACATGGTCCGCCAGAGATTTTAGTTGTTCTTCAAAAATTTCGTCATCCCCGTCTTTCCAAACATCCTCAAACACGACATTGGCAGCAATATCGGTAATGCCGTTGTCCCAAAGGCTAATGATACTGTCTTTAAGAAGACCTAAATCGTCGCTCGCAAAAGTAACCTTGGTATTGCTGCTAAATTGAGATGTCCATAGCCCTAAGTTTTTGTAAATCTTATCATATGAGCCCTCACCGTTTGGAAAAATCCGCTGCAAATCATGCTTTTCTTTTGTTCCGTCTACTGTAATTGATACCGAAAGCTTGTCATAATTTTTTGAAATATATTTCTGGACATCCAGGTTGGAATAATTTACGCCGTTTGTGCAGATGTTTATTCGATAATTCCAGTACCAGTGATTATTAAGCTCAAATGCTTTAATTTTGAAGTAATCCGTAATCCTATCAATCAAATCGACTTCAATGAATGGTTCCCCGCCCATAAATTCAATGATTACCGCTTCGCTGCGCCTTATATCGGCAGTTAAGATATAATCAATAAATTTTTTAGCAACTTCAAAATCCATCTTTTTGTTAGAGGATTTGTGTGATATGTAACAATACTTACACCGCAAGTTGCAGTCTTCCGTGACAACAAATGTTATTGTTTGAGCATCACCTTTTTTCCAAGTTTCAATAAACTTGCCAACCTTATATCCGGAGCGCGCCAATTCTTTCATCTCCTTATTTAGTGTATTTGAATATTCCAAATTTCCTCATATGTACTTAAAAGTCATTAGCATTTGGCTGGATGAAAAGATGGATTAAAACAAAAATATGCCATAAAACATTACTCCTTGCCTTCATAGTACATTTAGGCCCTTCACCATAAATAGAATACATGTATAAATCTATTTTTATAAAATTCCTTTATAATACAATTTAACATCAAATTTATACATTTGTAAATATGTTCTTTTATATTTTTTAAAAATTTTGTTATAATCTAGGTATATAATATAAAATATACATTTCGCAAGTCTCCTCTTGATTTATATCAAGAACATCAAAAACAGGGATTGCGACAAAAATAAACAGCCTGGGTTGAATAGAAGCTCGAACCCAAGCTGTTTAGATTGGCTTTTAATTTATCGCTATCCGTATTATGGAGTGCAGATCATATTTTACTCCGGTCTAAGACGAAATAATCGACAATATTCGAAGGAATCACCCGCACTTGCTGAAGCCGCAGTGCCTGCATATGACGCAGCCGCCCTCGTGCTCGACGCTTTTGCCGCATTCGGGGCATTTGGTGATTTTGGCGGCATTCACTTCATCGAAGCCGTTTCCCGGTATATCCTTTTCGGGGTTCATGCAGTCGTCCTTCATGGAGCAGACGGAGCATTCCGCGTCGCATCTGGCGGTCGGCCTCGGAGCATTTTCAGCGCTCAGGCCGTTGATCTCCTCCTCGTGGCTTTCCCCGTTGTGGTTTCCGTTGCCGTTCTGGAGCTTGAGGACCTTTTCGATGAGCCTGCCTATAGCGTCCGGACAGGACATGACCTTCAGGTCCTTCTGCCTGATGGTCGAGGGGCATCGGATGCCCTTCAGCTGTTCGACGATGGATTTGGCGTCAATACCGGACCTCAGCGCTATCGACACAAGACGGCTTGTGGCTTCGGACTGCGACGGGCAGCCGCCTGCGCGGCCTGTATTAGTGAATACCTCGCAGATGCCGTGTTCATCGTAGTTGACCGTTATATAAAGGTTTCCGCAGCCTATTTTGACCTTTTCTGTAAAGCCGGTCGTTATATCCGGTCTCGGCCTGGGCGCGATTTTTGCATTCTTCTGATCCGGCGCTTTTTCATCGTCGTTTTTTGCATCCTCCTTGCCCTTTACCGCGCCGATATTCAGGACCTGCATGTCGCGGCTTCCGTCCCTGTAAATGGTTACGCCCTTGCAGTTAGTCCTGTATGCAAGCTCAAAGACATCCCTGACATCGTCCCTGGTCGCCTCATGGCTCAGGTTCACGGTCTTGGAAACCGCGTTGTCGGTGTGTTTCTGGAAGGATGCCTGCATCCTGACATGCCATTCGGGGGATATGTCGTGCGCCGTCACAAATACGTTCTGGACGGATTTCGGTATCTCGGGGAAATCCCGTATCGTGCCCTTCTTTGCTATACGCCGCATGAGGTCGTCGGTATAGAAGCCGTCGATAGTGGCTATCTGCCTGAAGAGCGGGTTGACCTCGATCAGCTCGTCGTTATCCATGACGTTCCTGATATATGAAATCGCAAAAAGCGGCTCGATACCGCTGGAGCAGCCGGCGATTATGCTCAGGGTCCCCGTAGGCGCGATCGTCGTCGTTGTTGCGTTGCGCACTTTCAGGCCGAGCTCCTTATAGACACTTTTATCGAAGAAGGGGAAGACACCCTTTTTCTTTGCAAGCTCTATTGATTCCTTCCGGGCTTCCTCTTGTATAAAATGCATCAGCTTTTCGGAAAGGGCTATGGCCTTCTGAGAATTGTACGAAACATTCAGCTTGCAGAGCATATCCGCCCAACCCATGACCCCCAGGCCGATCTTCCTAGTGCCCCTGGTCATTTCATCGATTTGCGGCAGCGGATATTTGTTGACGTCGATCACATTGTCCAGAAAATGTACAGCCTTGCGCACAACTGAACCAAGTCTGTCATAATCCACATCGGTCTTTCCGCCGTTGTTTTTGATCATCAGGCTGAGGTTTATGGAGCCGAGGTTGCACGCCTCATACGGCAGCAACGGCTGTTCACCGCAATTATGAATGTATATGCCGTTTGCGTCAAAAGCGTTTATCCCCGGCACCTGTACGTCAAATACCTCGCGTTCTCCCACTGGGACTATATCCGTCACTTCAGCAAGGAAACGCTCTCTGTTAAGGCTGCGCTTGTAATTGCCCAGGCCATTTTTAAGCCTGCTTTGTTTTTTACCGCTGTTGAAGCCGATTATCTCAGAAAAATGGAAGAGGTTGTCCTGGGATATAACCAGCTCATGCCCGGGCTGTACCGGGTATTCTTTGTGGCCGCCTTTACCGTCGGGCATGGATTTCATCCCCCGGCCTTTGCGGTCAGTATAAATGGTCGAAACGATACCAAGCCTGTGCAGCATGCGCTGAACGGTTTTAAGGCACTCAGGATCATTTTGCCAGAGCCGTACAGACAGTCCCTTGCTCTGTGACCCTATGACAGTTCCGTCCGTGTCAAACATACCTTTTAAGAAGCCCACATGGAAATCATAACCTGTCTTTTCAACTTCAGAAGTTATCTTCTTATCTCCGGGCATTATATTATATTCAAAGGCCAAATCCCTTAATGCAGCCAGACGCAGACGGTTCTCCCGCCTTCCTTCGATAACGGTCTGAAAGCCTCTGAAATCCTCCCTGTGCGGCAGGGTATACGCAGCGTCGCCTGCGGCTTTCATCAGCTCCTGCGCTTCTTCGCCGCTTCCCCAGACACTGATAACGCCGCCTTCCTTTTTCAAGGTGCCGTCGCCGATCAGCATCCCGAGCAAATAGCCCTCATTATAGCTGCCTTTCCCCTCCCATTTCAATCCCCTGTTATTGGACAGGACGATTTGATCACCGGGCCTTAAATCACCCGCAGCCTTCCATTGCTCGTCTATACTGAAGCGCGTGACGCATTTCGCAGTCCTGACCTTGTGGTCGCCAGTCAATACCAGCTCATAACCGCGATCGGTGACGAGCTTTATAACCTTTTTTACGCCTGTCTTGAAAAAGCCTTTTGCGTCGGTTTTATGATATGCCCCGTTCAAGGCAAGGAATTCCTCTTTGCCCAGCATGTCGCAAACCTGTGCCGGACCGTCCTTTGTGAGTACCCAGGAATCGCCCGTGATGCACGGATTCGTGCTCTCGATCGCGCCGAGCCCGGGCGTGACATTGTCCTTGTTCAGCCTGTCAATGAATATAATGCCGGGTTCGCCGTTATTCCACGCATTGTCCACAATGAGGCCGAATACCTCTCTTGCGTTCTCCTTGCGGACAAGCTGCTTCGTCTTCGGGTCAATAATGTCATAGCTGCCGTCGCTCTCGACAGCCTCCATAAAATCTTCGGTAATGGCGACGCTTATATTGAAATTCGTTATATCCTTGTTATCCTGCTTGCAGGTTATGAACTCGCGTATATCCGGGTGGTCGACCCTGAGGATGCCCATATTGGCTCCTCTTCTCGTGCCCCCCTGCTTGACGGCCTCCGTTGCGGAATTGAACACCTTCATAAAGCTTATGGGGCCGCTGGCAACCCCTCCCGTGGAATTGACGGTCGCACCCTTCGGCCTGAGCCTGGAAAAGCTGAAGCCGGTCCCGCCCCCGCTTTTATGGATGAGGGCGGCGTCTTTTATGGATTCGAATATGCCCTCCATCGTATCCTCAACCGGCAGGACGAAACAGGCGCTCAGCTGTCCGAGCGGTCTCCCGGCGTTCATGAGCGTCGGCGAATTCGGCAGGAATTCGAGATTTGTCATCAATTCATAAAATTCTTTTTCGATCGCCTGCAGTTCGGAAGCTGTGGAATAATCCGAATCGGCCTCCGCAATAGCCTTGGCCACTCTTTTGAACATCCCCTCGGGATTTTCCAGAAGTTTACCAGTTTCATCCTTCGTCAAGTACCTCTTTTCAAGGACCTTCACTGCGTTTTCCGACAGGTTCATAAAACAGCCTCCTTGAATCTAAATCACTATATTTAGTATGTATTATTTTTCCTGGCACCGTATATTGTATCATTTCTGCCCTACAAGTCAATAAGCAAGAAGTAAAAATTAATTAGTAATTAAGTCCTATTGTGTTTGTGTAAAATCTGTGCTAAATATAAAAAAATACAAAACCACTGTCTTAAAATGTCAAAAGGGAGAATGGATTTACCATTCTCCCCCGTCTGGTTCAAGCTCATTTATTCCTTAAGCAGTCCCGCCTCGTCATAAGTGTTAAGTGCATCCCACAGTATCCACTGTTCGTAGCCGGCGTCATAAACCGCCTTTATCTGCTGCCTGACCTGTTCGGGCCCGTAAGTCTGGTAATAGCCCTTGCGCAGCCAGGAAGCGGTAAAATCCTGGATATACGGCCTCACTCCGGCATTATAGCCCTCGACCTTGGATATCCTGCCCTTTGCTTTGGCAAGGGTATTGTAAACCACATTGTACGGGTCCAGGTCGGGCTTCGGGAAGGTCACCTTGTTGACGATCTGTCCGCTTGCGTAATGCGAAGGATAGGCCATAGGAGATATATAATCGATGTTTTTGCCGATACTCTCAAGATTCTGCCCAATGTTTTCCGTATCGCCGGGGCTTTCGCAGATGATGCCGAAAACATCCGCCGAAAGCACAACTCCGGGAAGCTCCTTCCGAGCGTAGTCAAGAAAATCGTTGATTGCCTTGTCCCTCGGCTCGGTATAAGCCGTAAAGTCCATATACTGCTTCGGGCCGTCGTTTGCAAACCTGATATAGTCGAACTGGATTTCATCAAACCCCTTGTTTGCGGCTTCCCTGGCAATATCTATGAGATAGGACCACGAACCCTTTTCATACGGATTGAGCCAGGTTATCATCTTGCCGTCCGTGTTCTTGGTCTTGTACAGGCCGCCTCTTTTGTCCTTTATGGCAAGCTCCGGCTTTTTGGAGGACAGGATGGTGTCCTTGAAGCACACGATTCTGCCGATAACATGGATGCCGTTGTCATGGAATGCCTTCAAAACCTTGTCGGCGTCATACTTCTTCATCCAGCCGCCCACCTCCCTGACCTCAGGGACCTGCGACTCATAGCCCACATAGCCGTCGTCGTCCTTTATATCCACTACATAAGAGTTCAATTCGGTATTTTTTGCAAGCTCTATGAAATGCTCCAGCTTTTTGGTGCTGGACACAGTCCAGCCCGTCAGGTACAGCGCCTTTACTTTTATGTCGTCTGCAGCCGGCTTGACGTCAGGTACGTCCGAAGCTCCGGGATCGTTTGCCGTATTTTCGGCTTCAACGGTATCCGGCGCTGCGGTATTGGCATTATCGGCCGTGTCAGTTTCGGCGGCATTACCGGCGGTATCCCCGGAAGCCGTACTCTCCGGCGGTTTCGCCAGTGAAAGCTTGCTGCTCGCACAGCCTGTTAAAAACATGGAACTGGATAGAAAAAGTGTTGCAACAATTGCCGTGAACCTTAAAAAGCCTTTACCCATGATGACCCCTCCGCCCGGAAATTTAACTTTTGTAAAATAAATATGACAGTCGAGAATATTTTATGTATACTGTACATTTTTATTATAGGTATTTATTAGACATGTGTCATAGGAAATTCGTTCCTGACAAAATCTTAAAAAAAGGTTAAAAAAGTCCCTCTTTTTTTCAATCAAGACAGATTTTATTATAAGATTCGACGGCGGAATTTACTGAAGCTACTCCTTTTCCAGCGCGTCGACCGTGTAGGTATTTTTACCGTCCCAGAGTATCCATTCCTCATATCCCGCGTCGTAGACAGCCTTTATCTGCTGTCTGACCTGCTCGGCTCCATATTCCTGGTAATCCCCCTTATGCAGATAGGACGCCGTGAAATCCTGAAGATAGGGCCTGATCTGCGCGTTATATCCGGGAACCTTGGATATGCGGTCCTTCGCCTTCAAAAGCGTCTGATACACGACCTCATAGGGCTCGAAATCAGGCTTCTCAAATTTTACGCCGTTGACCTCCTGGCCTTTTGCATAGTGGGAAGGGTATACCATAGGACTTATATAGTCCAGATCCATCCCCACCTTGTCGAGGTCCTGGCCGATTGCCTCCCCGTCGCTGCGGCTTTCTGCAATAATGCCGAAAACGTCGGCCGAAACAGGTATATCCGAAACACCCTGCAGTTCCTCCTTGGCCTTCTTCAGGAAGGCCGCGATGGTATCCGCTTTTGAGGCGGCATTGTCTCCGTAGCTCACCTCGGATTTTTTAGCGGTAGGAAATCTTACATAGTCGAATTGGATCTCATCGAAGCCTTTGGCTGCGGCCTCTTTGGCAATATCGATGTTATACTGCCACACTTCCTCCTTGTAGGGATTTGTCCAGGCGCCAAGCTTACCCTCGGTCCATATGGAGCCGTTCACCCTCTTTATCGCGAGTTCGGGTCGTTTCGACGCAAGACCGTTGTCCCTGAAGCAGACCAGCCTGCCTATAACGTAAATATTATTATCGTGCAGCTTTTTAATGACGGCGTCTGCATTATAGTATTTAACATAAAGTCCGTTTTCAGCAACTGCCGGTATGGAGGAAACATAATTCACCTTACCGGCCTCTTTTATATCTATAACTACCGCATTCAGTTCGGTTTTATTTATAACGTCTATGTAGCGATCCAGTATCTTGGAGCTGCCTGCCGATGTGCCGGATAGATATATTGCCTTGACCTTCACCCTTTCCGGCTCTGCCAGAGTGACCGGGCTCCCGGATGCGGCATCCTTTACGTCCTCCGCAGGATTCTCCGCCGTACTGCTTTCCTGCAATACGGTCGACGCCTCAGCCACAGCAGTGACATCCTGTGCAGTCGAACCGGTTTCCGTCACGGCCTGTACGGTATCTGCCGGCGTATCCGCCCCCGCAGGGGCCCTGCCGAAAATACCGGCGCTGATGCTTTTGCCGTAAACCGCATGTACAACCAATATCCCGGCGATGACAACCACCGCCGCAACCGCTGCAATAACCAGTTTCCTGCTGCTCCTCATAAAAAAATACCTCTAAAAAAGTTTGTAATGTTTTATTTTAACAACATAAATCCCTTTTACAATTTATCAAAAATTGGAGATAAAAACAACAAATCGGTAAAATAATGTTTGAACTGTTTTATATGTATGCAAAAAAACAGACAGATTATTCTATCCGTCTGCTTTCTTTGGCTCCTCAAGTAGGACTCGAACCTACGACCCTGCGGTTAACAGCCGCATGCTCTACCGACTGAGCTATTGAGGAATATAAATCTGGCAGAGACCTACTTTCCCGGGCCGTTACC